>HF986640.1 GCA_000433175.1 Prevotella sp. CAG:1058 | reverse complement strand
TATCGGCTGTTCGTATCTCGACGACAACGACGCCCCGCGTGCCGTTGAATGTTTCCAAAAGGCAATATCATGCGCCGACACGCTTGACAACAAGAACTGCGACTATAATACTTTAAGCAAAATTTATGCGCAATTGGGACAGCTTCAGTTGAACCAGATGTTGCCAGAAGATGCGTTAAAGTCAAATCAGTACTCGATAAAATACTCTTTGATAGCGGAAGACACTTTTTCTGCTATTTCTACTTATAGTATGTATGATGTTATCTACCACCAACTTGGCATGTATGATTCAGTCATGTCTGTATGTGACAGGTCTGTCAGTATGTTGAAAAAATATAATAATCCCCAACTGATAGCTTCTGCATTAGGAGTTAAAATGTTTATGATGGTTGAAAGGAATGATATTAAAAAAGCAAAGCCATATATTGATTATTATGAAAAACATTCAGGCTTTTATGACAGCAAGACAAAGTCGGTGAAGGAAGGGCACGAAATATATTATTATATAAAAGGTCTGTCGTATCTGTATGAAAACCGTCTTGACTCGGCTGAATATTTTTTCAGGAAAGAACTGTGCTCTACAACAGACATCAATGACCGCCAGGCAGCGTCACGCGGACTTTACCTTCTGTACAAGCGCCGCGGCGTAAACGACTCTATCACAAAATATGCCGAGATGTGGAATGCCGCCACTGATTCGGCTTACGCCAACATGTCAACACGCCATCTGCAACAGATGAAGGCTATGTACGACTATTCTAACAGCGAACGTATAGCAGAGCAGAAAGAGGCTGAAGCCGAAAGATACAAGTATCTGGCTGTCTCGTTTGTATTTGCCTTTGCGCTTGCCGTGTTTATAATATTGTACATTTTGCAGAGGCGTAAAAAAGGCATTGAGCGCATAAAGAAGCTTAACGCCACCAACGCCATGTATATAATGCTGCTGAAGAAGAAGGAAAAGGAACTTGAGGCCGCTTTAAGCGACAATGTAAGGAATACGGCCCTGATAGACGAGAAGAAATCGGAAATAAAACAGTTGGAAGAAAAGATTTCCGCTTTGCGTGGCGGCGACTTCAACGCCCTACGCCATGACAAGGCTCTTATCTACGACGCTCCTATCATAGACACCATGCACGAACTTGCCGGTTCGAGCTGCAAGGCTACTGTTGCAGAGATAAGCTGTTTAAGAAAGCATGCCGACGACTTTCTGCCTGACTTCATGGAGTCATTGGATATAGAGAAAAACAATCTCGGCAATTTGGAAGTTGCGGTCTGCATATTGGTAAAGTTGCAGTTCATAACGTCTGAAATATCTTGCCTGCTTGATATTTCTCCCCAACGCCTTACAAACATACGCAAGCGTCTGAATATGAAAATCTTTGGAGAAGACGGCGGTGCTAAAGAGTTTGACTTCCGTATAAGACGCACCTTGCCTACAGATTGACGGCAGGTTAGTTGTATAATGGCTGCAACTCGCTGCCTGAAAGGCTTAACTATTCGTAACCGGATGTAGAGGAGTGAAATGACAATACGCCCGGATTAAGACACATACAAAAAATGCACCCGGAGTGGTGCCATACCACACACTTGGCTCTGCGTTGAGGAGGTAGCACCGCTCCTGTTGCTTTATTTTTTCATTCACCCTGCATTTTGAATCTTCGTTATTCACTCTTCGTTCTTCACTTAATTTGTACATTTTGATTCTTCGTTCTTCACTTAAACAGTTTGTGTAAAATGTGTAAAACGCACGTAATGTATTTATTTATAGTGTGTTATGCCTATTTTGTGTAAAATGTGTAAATCATAAAAGCAAGAAAATATTTTCTGTTTTTTCCATTCTTTAATACATTTGCCAACGTAACAAAAAACATTAATACCATGAAAAAAAGTTTATTAATACTGCTTTTATGTGCCGCTTCCACATTTACAGGAAATGCACTTTCAACGAAAGATGGTTTTTATGAAACCAACATTGCAAATTATATAACAATAGATATGACCGATTTAACAAATTAAGCTGTTAGGATTATGGGAAATTATTCATCAAATTTTTCTGCCTATAAAGGCATTGGTTGGCGAAGCCTCTTTGGGTCGGCAATTGCGCTTTATGCTTTAAGTGGAGTTTCTTACATTTTTGGCTGTAGATTGGCGCAGAGCATATTGTCACTTATCGCAGCAATGATAATATTAATCATAAATATAGTTGCTTCTTTGCCTGAAAAAAGTAATAGTGATACCAGACTGGAACGTTTTAGACGCAGCATATCGTCCATGCCGCTTGGTTATAAATATGCGCTTGACTTGGTCTGTATAGTGTCATTGGGCAATACAATAGGCTTTGACGATTGGCTGCTTTTAACATTTGTAATATTACTTATACCTGTTGATGTCCTTTATTTTTACAAGATAAGTAAAAGAGATCAAGATGACAAGCCTCTCGCATAGAAGCTTTCTCGATGTAAGAATAAGACTTATTATAGAAAATAATGCATGCTTTTCATGAATAG
>HF986639.1:18210-45955 GCA_000433175.1 Prevotella sp. CAG:1058 | reverse complement strand
TGTTTAACTCGTCCCATTTTAACGGGACACTAATGAACAAATTTACAATGATAACCTTCAAATTTGCAAAAAAGGCATATTACACAACAAAAGGTTACCTTTCGCGATGCAAAAGGTAACCTTTTACGAGGTGAATAATCTGTGATTATAAATCAGATGCTGATCATCAATAATTCAATAGAATTTAATAGCCGAAGATTTCTTCGGTTGTCAGTCTCTTTATCGGACCGATTTTTTCAAGAGCTTTCATGTCGAGCTGCTTCTCATCGCCGAGAATCATGTAGCGGTAAGGCTTGTTTGCCATTGTTTCCTGTTCAAACTTCACGATGTCGTCCATAGTCAGTGAAGGCACAGTCTCATAAATTTTCTTGTTTATGTCGTAGTCGATGCCATGGTCGCACGCATCAATATAAGCGTCGAATATATTTTCCCTTGTTGTACGTTCAGAAGCAATGCACTTGATAATAGCCTGTTTTGACAGTTCGAGGGCCTTCTCCGAGCGAGGTATCGTGTCCAGAATGCTGTTGAATGTGCGTATGCAGTCCATCATCTTGTCGTTCTGCGAAATCACAATCGTTGAGGCGTATTCGGGCAGTTCTTTATATGCAGGAGAGCCGTATTCGGCGTATGCGCTGTAAGCAAGTCCGCGTGACTCGCGCAGTTCCTGGAATACCACAGAGTTCATTCCGCCTCCGTAATACTCATTGAACAACGAGATTATCGGTTCACGTTCAGGACTCCATTTATGTCCGTCATTATGATACTGAACCATGTAAATGTTCTTGGCGTCATAAGGAGCTATGAGCACCTCGTTCTGCGGAGTAGGCTGCATGGTGAAATGCTTCGCCATCGGTGTGTCTGCAAGCTTCTTTGGCGTCTTGTGGTTCTTGTCAAGAATGGAGATCAGCTTGTCCAGCTCCATTGGACCGTAATACATAATTGTATGCTTGTAGTTTTTCAGTCCTCGAATCTTGTCTATAAGCTGCTGAGGATTCATGCTGTGCAACTCTTCAGATGACGGAATAAAGAGCGCTCCGTTATATGTACCATACATTCCATACACCTGCAAGTAAGCACAGTTAACATCTTGACTGAGCTTTAATAACGGACGTAAATCCTCTTCCTTTTCTACAAATTTACTATAAGCAGCCGTATCTACCTTTGCATTCTCAATAAAATCATCAAACAATGATATTGCCTCAGGCATATTCTTTGCCAGACCACTGATGCTGACATACATGTCTCTTGCCCTGACATCGATTTTATACGAGCAAGCCAGCTCATAAAACTTCTGTTGAAGCCGTTTGGCCGTCATCTTATCGGTGCCGAGAAGCTTCATATAATTTGCAGCATATTTCAGCCACTTGTCGTTCTCCTGTCCCTGCATTATGTAATATGTAAGCTTGAAACGGCCGTTTTCCGTGTTCTTGACGTAAAGCACAGGCAGTTTGCTCTTCTTTGTCTTACCCTTAACAATGTCTTTTTTGAAATCAACGAACTTAGGATGTATCGGCTCAACCTTTGAGTTGATTATCTCCTTTACGAAGTCGCTCTGCAGGTCGCGGTTGGCAGGTATAGGCGTAATCTGAGGCTTGTCTATCTTTTTCTGAGTAGTGTCTGTGCCTATACGCTTGTAAACGGTTACATAATTATCGAGGAAATGACGCCTTGCAAAGTCCATGACCTGCTGCTTTGTTATGCCTGAGATACGGTCGATACGCCCTATAACATCGCCCCACTTGGCACGGTTGATGAAAGCAGTAGCCATCATATCGGCGCGGTCTTTATTACTTTCGATTGACTGGTAGAACTTCAGCTTCTCGTTGTTCGCCACAGCCTTAATCAGATTTTCGTCAAAGTCGCCACGTTTCAGTTTGTCAATCTCGCTAAGCATCAGCTCCTTTACCTCGTCAAGAGTCTGGTTCTTTTTAGGACGACCATTTAAAACTATACTTGAATATTCTGTTTTCCACTCGGTAAGAGCAGAGGCTGACATACATTTCATCGACTGGTTAAGGTCGAGGTTGAACAAACCTGCTATATCGTTATCAAGCATTTCAGAAACGAGTTTCAGTGTGTCTGCCTGCATGGAGCTTGCCTTGTCGAATCTCCATCCAACCAAAACCCTCTCAGCGTCATTACCTACCACAGTGGTGTCGGTGGTGGCTGTAAGCTCTTTCAGCGGCGCATATTCAGGCTGCGAAAGATGGGGATTAGGCTTCCAGGAACCGAAATACTTGTCGATAACAGCTATCACCTCGTCAGGATTGAAGTCGCCTGACATACAGATTGCCACGTTGTTGGGCACGTAATAACGCTTAAAATATTTCTTAAGATTAAGGATTGACGGATTTTTCAGATGTTCTTGCGTTCCTATGATAGTCTGCGTGCCATAAGGATGGCCGGGATAGAGCTTATAGTTCAATGCATTATAGGCCTTTTCAAAATCATTGGTCAGTCCAATATTGTACTCTTCATACACAGCCTCAAGCTCTGTATGGAAACCGCGGATCACCATATTCTGGAAACGGTCAGCCTCTATGCGTGCCCAGTTTTCAACCTCGTTTGAAGGTATGTCCTCAACGAAGCAGGTCATGTCGTAGCCCGTGAAGGCGTTGGTTCCTTTCGCTCCGATGGCCGCCATCAGCTTGTCGTACTCATTGGGAATGAAGTATTTGGCAGCGAGCTGCGACAGACTGTCTATTCCGTGATAATATTCACGTCGCTGAACCGAGTCCTTCAGCGTGCGGTAAACCTCAAAGCGGTTCTGTATAGAGTCGAGCAATGGAGCCTCGGCTGCCGCGTCTGTGGTTCCAAACAGGCGCGTACCTTTGAACATGAGGTGCTCAAAATAGTGTGCCAGACCTGTCGTTTCAGGAGGATCGTTGCGGCTGCCCGTACGCACGGCGATATACGTCTGGATACGTGGTTCATTGTCGTTTACCGACAAATATACTGTCAGACCATTGTCCAACTTGTATATTCGGGTCTTCGTCAGATCGCCCGGAACGGTCTTGTACTTGTATTCCTTTGCCGTCGTCGGCAGCACAAAGGCTATCAGGAATACTAAAAATAATGATTTTAATTTACCCATACTCAATTATGTTTTAATATTAAAAATATCATAATACAATAATATCCGTTTGGGATAGTTGTCAATGCAGTGCTGAGAAAGTGTCAAGTATAATAATACGACCGGCAAGTCCGATTTATAAGAATATCTGTTTGTATTGCGTATTATTATTGTCTGGCAGATGTCACAAGTGCAAGAAAGCTAATCCACTTACATATAATGCATGTATTGCCCTTATTATTTGAATGCAAAATTATAAATTTTACTCAACCAAAACAAACAATCTTAATTTTAATTATAAAATATATTGCGCTTGTCAGTATTATTTATTCATTTGTGCGATAAAATCCTTTATATATTACAATAACATCCGATTTGTAGGTGTAAAATGCACAGAATGATATAGTACGAGAAAAAAGGTTACCTTTTGCAATGCAGTAGGTAACCTTTTATTAATTGTAAATCAATGATAAATAATCACTGATGATTTTTTGTTTTAAACTGATTAATATCCGAAGATTTCCTCAGTTGTAAGCCTCTTTACAGGTCCGATCTTTTCAAGAGCTTTCATGTCGAGCTGCTTCTCATCGCCGAGAATCATGTAGCGGTAAGGCTTGTTTGCCATGTGTTCTTTCTCAAACTTGGCAACGTCGTCCATTGTCATTGAAGGAACAGCCTCATAAATCTTCTTGTTGATGTCGTAGTCGATGCCGAGATCTTCAGCATTGAGGTATGCGTTAATAATACTGAACTTGGTAGTACGCGATGTAGCAAGACGCTTCATAAGGGCCTGCTTTGACAGCTCAAATGCCTTTTCTGACTTTGGCATTGTGTTCAGGATGCTGTTGAAGGTGTTGATGCAGTCCATCATCTTGTCATTCTGAGAGATGATGTATGTATAGGCATATTCTGTGTCATCCTTATAGCCCGGAGTGCCATACATAGCGAATGCGCTGTAAGCAAGTCCGCGTGCCTCGCGCAACTCCTGGAATACGATAGAGTTCATACCGCCTCCATAATATTCATTAAAGAGCGCAGCGATAGGTTCCTGCTCTGCATTCCATGTCTTACCGTCGTTGTGATACTGAATCATATAAATGTTCTTTGCGTCGTAAGGAGCGATGTAGACCTCATTCTGGGTTGTCTGCTGCATCTTGTACGGCTTGTTCTGCGGAACGTCAGCAAGTTTCTTCGCAGTTTTATGTTCCTTTTTTACTATAGCAGTAAATTCTTTCAAATCCATCGGACCATAGTACAGAACGCTGTGTTTGTAGTTCTTCAGATCCTTAATCATGTCAACAAGCTTCTGAGGATCCATCTCTTTCAGTTCTGCTGTCGATGGGGAATTGAGTGCAGAGTTATATTTGCCATACATTCCATAATACTGCAGTCTGCTGAAGTTTACTCTTTGGTTGAGCTTGTTGTCAGCGCGCGACTTCTCAACAATGTCTACATATTTTTCGTAAGCATCTTTGTCAACCTTTGCATTGGCGATGAAGTCTTCCATAAGTTTCATTGCCTCAGGCATATTCTCTGCCAGACCACTGATGCTGACAGACATTGCTCTTGACCCGACATTGATGTAATACGAGCAAGCCAGCTCATAGAACTTCTGTTTCAGCTGCTCGGCTGTCATCTTGTCTGTGCCGAGATATTTGAAATATTCAGCCGCATACGGCAACCACTTGTCGCTCGTCTCACCGAACTTGTAGTAATAGTTCAGCGCGAAGCGGCCGTTCTCAGTGTTCTTAACGTAGAGCACCGGCAGACCTTTCTTAATCTCGCTCTTTGGGAGATCCTTATTGAAATCAACGAATTTAGGCTGTATTGATTCAGTCTTCGAGTTAATGATATCAGTTACAAACTTGCTCTGGAGGTCGCGGTTGGCAGGTATGGCGGTAATCTGCGGCTTGTCTATCTTCTTGATAGACTTGTCTTCGCCGATACGCTTGTAAACAGCGATGTAGTTGTCTTTAAAGTGACTGTTTGCAAAGTCCACAATCTGCTGTTTAGTTATCTTTGAAATGCGGTCGAGCCGGCCAACAACGTCACTCCACTTCTGCCTGTTTATAAATGCATCGACAAACATATTGGCGCGATCTTCGTTGCTTTCGAGTGATATGTAAAAATCAAGTTTCTTATTGTTTATGACTGCTTTAAGCAAGTCTTCGCTGAACTCGCCCTTCTTTAACTTCTCAATCTCACCGAGAAGCAGAGTCTTGACATCATCAAGCGACTGTCCTTCCTTTGGGAATCCGGCTACAACAAAGCCAGAATATTCAGCCAGCGGATAAGTGAAAGCACCACCGCCGAGCCATTTCATCTGCTGGTCGAGGTCAAGATCCATCAGTCCGGCTTTGCCGTTAGACAGCATATCGCAGATAACATCGAGGGTATCAGCCTGGAATGATGCTGCCTTATCGAATTTCCATGCCATGTATATGCGCTCTGACTCATGGCCTACAACCGTTGTGTCGGCAGGCGCGGTGCGGTCTGGTATTGGTGCATATTCAGGCTGTGAGAGGTTGGGATTGGGCTTCCATGTGCCGAAATACTTGTCGATTATGGCAATAACCTTGTCTGGGTCGAAGTCGCCCGCCATGCAGATAGCCACGTTGTTGGGCACATAGTAACGCTTAAAATAGTTTTTAATGTTTACAATCGACGGATTCTTCAGGTGCTCCTGTGTTCCGATGGTTGTCTGTGTGCCATACGGATGTCCGGGAAAGAGCAAGGCGTTCATGGCTGTAAACAGTTTCTGATTGTCGTCGCCGAGACCGATGTTGTACTCCTCATACACGGCTTCGAGCTCGGTGTGAAAACCGCGGATGATCATGTTCTGAAAACGGTCTGACTCTATGCGCGCCCAGTTTTCAATCTCGTTGGCCGGTATGTTCTCTACATAGCAGGTAACGTCGTTGCTTGTATAAGCATTGGTTCCTTGCGCTCCGATAGACGACATCAGCTTGTCGTACTCGTTGGGGATGAAATATTTTGCGGCGAGCTGCGACAGGCTGTCAATCTGCTGATAGTAAGCGCGGCGTTGAAGCGAGTCTTTCAGCGTGCGGTAAACCTCGAAACGGTTTTGTATTGAGTCGAGCAGTACGGCTTCTTTAGCCGCGTCTATCGTTCCAAACTGGCGTGTGCCCTTGAACATTAGGTGCTCAAGATAGTGTGCAAGACCTGTCGTTTCAGGTGGGTCGTTGCGGCTTCCGGTACGCACGGCTATGTACGTTTGAATGCGCGGTTTCTCGTTGTTTACCGACAAATACACCGTCAGGCCGTTGTCCAACGTGTAGATGCGTGTCTTCGTCAGGTCGCCTTTGACGGTCTGATACTTGTATTCCTTTGCCGTAAGCGGCAACACCAAGGCGAGCAGGAATACAAAAAACGCTGATCTAAAATTTCTCATATTAATAGTGTTAAGGTTGAAATTACGATAGTCTTACATGCCTGAAGCCCTGTCATGACAGTTGGGCGAGGAACTTGTCGAGCGTGGCACGGTCGACGTCGCCCATCGAAAACTCTTTCTCGGCATCACGTCTTATCTCGTCGAGCCATGCCTCTCGGGCGGCTTTTCCACGCTCGCGCATCAACTCGAAATCTTCTTCGGTAAGTTCGTCCTTACCTAAATAATACTTGATAAGGCTGACTGTAAACGTCCACAGGTATTCGCCGTACATGTCGTTATAGGCTACGAATACTTCGGTCAGGTCGTTGACGGTGCTTATAATGCCCAACTTTATCTTCTCAATGACACGCTCCACCTCGGAAGACGGCAACAGTAATCCCGACAAGTCGCTCCATCCGCCTGCACCTGAAGCCGCGCACCTGTCGTCAAGGTCGTGCGACATGAGCACCTCGCCGATAAAAAGCTCGACGGCCATGTCGTACAACCGCAGGCCGCGACGCAACGACTTACCGCTCATCTTGCAGCCTTCGTACTCGTAAACTGCGGCGTCCTCGCCCTGTATACGGAGCAGGCGGCCCAACTCTTCGCGTCCTTCCATTATCTCATTAATTGTGAACGGACTGAGCCAATCATAGTTTATGAGCGTATTCTTGGCCGACTCCATTCTTACGTCGCGCCTCGGCCATTTGCTTATGTCACGGTAAAGCCCGACCGTGGCGATATTCTTTCCGGGCACCAGTATGGTGTCTCGGCCTGTACCAATAATGTAAGAGAAAGGCAGCCTGCGCGTGTCAGGGTGGCCGGATATCTTACCCATGCACATCGAGAAAGCCCCTATCGTAGCAGGCAGAAGCGTATGCGAGCCGCTGGCCGTCTTGCTTCCACGCTCCAAAGTGCCGTAATGCACAGGGCCCATCTTGTACGCATGGTTGCTGAAATTAGTGCAAGAACCGGCATTATAAAAAGAAGTCATGCAGCCGATAAGCAGCGAACTCTTGTGATGGCTTGCCGAAAACGGGCCGCAGAATGCGGCGCACGCCTCACCGTTTGCCATATACGTGTTGGCGAAAAACAGGCTGCTTTCGGCTGTAAAACCGTTGGTTATCTGGCAAGCTTCGCCCACATAACAGTTGAAGACCTTTGCACTGTTTAGCACAGAAGAGCCGTCGGCTATTATTGAGTTCTCGCATATAACGCCCGAACCTATGTAAACACTGTCGTCAGGAGCTGCGGCGAGAGTACAGTCGCTGAGCCGGCAAGCACCGTTAACCTCGCAATTATCGTCGATGTTGGTATTAGTTATCTCCGTGGTTTTGGTTATCCGCACGCGGTTACCTATCGTTCCCCTGTCTGCAAGCCGCTGGCTTATGTCGTTCCTCGCCATCGTTTTCAATGCCGCAGACAAATCCTTGTCATCCTGGTGCGACACCATTAGCACAGCGATGTTGGCCGTCAAGCCGCGGAACAGCACCACATTGCCATTGCCTGCTTCGTTGAGGACCGATATCGTGTTACCTTCGCCGAAGGTTGCCTCGGCCGTTGTCTCCATGGTAGCCACGTTACAGATGCAGCACTCGTCGCCGATTACATAGTTGTTGATGTAGCATCCGACATTCTCAATCAGACAGTTGTCGCCTATGGTGACATTGCGCAGCGTGGCATTGCTTATCCCCGAATGCTTCATGAAGCCGTTTGTAACTTCAATATTCTTCTCGAACACGCCGAGGTTTACCGTGCCGTAAAACCTCACATTCCTGATAAAGGCAGGGTTGAAATCGTAGTCTACGTTCAGGCTGGTCCAGTCTTCGGCCGTACAACCATTCTCTTCGAGTATTCCGATCTCCTCGTCCGACAACAATCTGTAATCGTACATGGCATTAATATTTTAACTGTTAATGTGGTAAAAGAATCATTCAGTAGGATAAAGGAAGTCGTTGTACGGATATTTCTGTACATGCAGCTCGCGCACCAGGTTGTAAATAGTGTTGCGCATTTCCTCTATGTTGGTCTTGTTCTTGGCCGAAATGAAAAGGCAATTATCATTAAGCTTGGCCATCCAGGTCTGCTTCAGTTCGTCGAGTGTTATGTTCTCCTTCGTGGCAGGCGTAAGGTCGTCGGGCTCTTTGTCCACCCACGTATAAGCATCGATTTTGTTGAAGATTATCATCGACGGCTTGTCCGCGCATCCCAAGTCCTTCAGAGTGTTATCGACTACGGTTATCTGTTCCTCGAAATCGGGGTGTGATATGTCTACAACATGCAGAAGCAGGTCAGCCTCGCGCACCTCGTCCAACGTACTCTTGAACGAATCGACAAGGTCGGTAGGCAACTTGCGGATAAAGCCGACGGTGTCTGCCAGCAGGAAAGGCAAGTTCTCTATCACCACCTTACGCACAGTCGTGTCGAGTGTGGCAAAGAGTTTGTTCTCTGCAAACACCTCGCTCTTTGCCAACAGGTTCATTATGGTTGACTTACCGACGTTGGTATAACCTACAAGAGCTACACGTATAAGGCGTCCGCGGTTTTTGCGCTGAGTCGTCTTCTGCTTGTCTATCTCGGCAAGGCGCTGCTTGAGGAGCGACATGCGCTGCAGGATGATACGGCGGTCCATCTCGAGCTGCGTCTCGCCTGGACCACGCAGGCCAACGGAACCCTTGCCTCCGCCGGAACCGCTACCGCCTCCCTGACGCTCAAGGTGGGTCCACAACCTTTGCAGACGCGGCAACATGTAGCGGTATTGGGCCAATTCGACCTGCGTCTTGGCACTGGCCGTCTGGGCACGCATGGCGAAAATGTCGAGAATGAGCGACGTGCGGTCAAGTATCTTCACCTTCAGTTCGCCCTCTATATTGCGTATCTGCTTTGCCGACAGCTCGTCATCGAAAATCACCATTCCGATTTCGCGTTCGGCTTCCTCTTCCATCTGGATGTATTGCTTTATTTCTTCAAGTTTTCCTTTGCCTACGTATGTAGTCTGGTTAGGACCTCCCACCTTCTGTGTGAAACGCTTGACGGTCACGGCACCAGCCGTGTCGGCCAGGAACTCGAGTTCGTCAAGATATTCTTTCGTCTTGGCTTCGTCCTGCTCCTGGGTGATAAGTCCTACGAGAATGGCCGTTTCGGCTTTTACTTCAGAGATTACAAATTCTTTCATCAGTCGATTTTAATCTTTGATACATATATAATAAATACAAAGTTACGTTTTTTATGTCGAAATACAAAATAAAAAATTATTCTTAACTCTTGCTTAACGTTAACCCGGACAACGAAATGACAAATTGTCCGGGTTAACGTTCAAAAAGTTATAAATTACCCTTATATGGTATCGATGCTTTTTTAGTATCTTTGCAGCCGCTTAAATTATAATTAAGTATTTTTACCGTATGGGAAATCCTTTCAAAAACATAAAAGAAAAAGCCTTAACTGCACGGAGCATGGCCAACCGCCGTGCCAAGCGTTTCGTCGAATGGCAGCGCAAGGGAGTGACGCCGCAGCCTCTTTCAGGCGACTCACACGTATGCCTGAACTGCAGCACTGCCTTCACGGGCAATTTCTGTCCCCGCTGCGGACAGTAGGCCGGGGTTACACGCTTCACATTACGCCACGCGCTTAACAAGGCCCTGGAGGTGTGGGGACTAGGCAACCGCAGCCTGCCGCGAACCCTCTGGCATCTAATCTACCGTCCCGGCTACATGATCGGCGACTACCTTGAAGGCCGGCAGACTCCGTATTTTCCTCCCATAAAGATGCTATTCCTCGTCACAACGGCTTATATTCTTGTGCAACACTTCCTCACCCCGGGCGTGATTGAGCAGACTTACGCCGACGCGCTAGAACAGCTTAACGAGAAAACCGTGGACATAAGCGGCGGTGAAGGAGCTTACGAGGGAAAGCAATACATGCTTCAGGGAATGAACCTTTTTATCAACACATTCAAGGAAACGACCACTTTCTTCCAACACAATCAAGCCGTTGAACTAATCTTTTCCCACAGTCTTTTCGCCCTGCTTGCCATGCGCGTATTCCGCCGGTCGCCGCTGCGTCCGAACATGAACATAACGGAGTGCTTCTTCTCGCAGGTGTTCATTGCCACCCAACTGCTCATGATATCAACAGTTTGCGTCGCAGCCACGGGCGGGAGCATGTGGATTGACAACATATACATCATGCCAACGTGGCTATTGCTGCTCGTCCTGTTGTATGACTACAAACAGCTGTACGGCTTCAGCCTGCTGCGCACGGCATGGTACACGGTAAAAATGCTCGTCGGATGGTTTGCCTGCCTTGTCTTGCTGCTAATAGGCTGGATGGCGTTGAGCGTTGCCTGGACTGCAATCATGAATTGAGGATTTTACGAATGGAAGCCATGTGGCACTCTATGAAAAGTGTTACGGTACGCCAAGCCCCGCCTATGTAACAAACGGCATGCAACAATGCTTGCTTGGCGTCAAGAACATACATGGCCGATTGACAAGTTTAAAACATAATTTTACACGACTGTGAATTTTGATTTTAAAACCGAAATTTCGCAAACGTTTACGTAGTTTTTTCATCAAAATACTTGCATTTATTGACTTAGGTCAATTTATTTGGCTAAATTTGCATCGTAATTAAGAGATTTTCAGAATTACATGCTACATTGATTCTAAAGACTAAGACATTCAAAAAGTAAGAATCTGCCTTGATGTGATATCAAGGCAATTTTTATTTTTATCCTATGGCAAGTACGGGCTGCAAGTTGTCACTACTATCATTTCCCCACAATTTTTTATATAAATATTCTGATTTTATATACTAAACCGCAAAACGGCACATCTGCGACCCGACGGTCATGTACTGGCAAAACGCCGATGTGGGCTGTAATTCAAACGGAAGCACAGGCCGGCATAACTGCAACAAATACAGATTTTTATGAGTAGCAGGGGCATTTCTCAGGATATTTTCTTAATTTTGCATGGACAATAAAAACAGGCTACGCGCCGGCTGGCGCAACATTTACAAATTGTCGCTGCAAGACTGCCGTACGAAAACGACCACCGTGAGCCGCGGCACGTCAGGACTTGATTGTTTACTACAGGAATATTCAATAAATATGTATTATGTTTCAAAACAGATGGAGATAGCAGGATGCCATCGCCTCACCCTACCCTACGAAAGCAAGTGCCGCAAGATGCACGGACACAACTGGATTGTAACCGTACACTGTAAAGCCAAGGAGCTTAATGCCGAAGGCATGGTGGTCGACTTCAAGGTAATAAAAGAAAAGATACACGGCTATCTTGACCACGGCGACTTCAACGAGCTGCTGCCGTTCAACCCTACCGCCGAGAACATTGCACGCTGGATATGCGAGCAGGTAGAACACTGCTACCGCGTCGACATTGAAGAAAGCAGGAACAACAAGGTGACATACATCAAGGACGAAGAATAAACCGAGGGAGATGCGCATCAACGAAATATTCTACTCACTGCAAGGCGAAGGCCATTACACGGGCACTCCTGCCGTGTTCATAAGGTTTTCAGGATGCAACCTGAAATGTCCGTTTTGCGACACGGAGCACGACGATTACACAGAGATGGACGAAGACTCGATAGTCGGCAAGGTGTCCGAATATCCGGCATCGCACGTTGTCATCACCGGCGGCGAACCTACACTGCAACTCACGGCGTCGCTTGTCGACAAGCTGCACGCGGCAGGCAAATACGTGCAAATAGAGACCAACGGCACCAACCGTCTGCCCGACGGATGCAGCATCGACTGGATTACATGCTCGCCGAAGTACCGGCCGGTCAACCTGAACCGCATAGACGAACTTAAAGTAGTATTCATGGGCGCAAGCCAAGACATGTCCCGATACGACGGCATGGAAGCCTCGGTATACAGCCTGCAGCCATGCGACACGGGCGACGGCAAGGCCAACGCCCGCATTTTGGAGGAAACCATAGCCTATTGTCTGGCCAATCCTAAATGGCGCTTGTCGTTACAGACCCATAAGATCATCAACGTTAGATAACGCCCGGCCAGGCGTCAGCAAGCATCATAAAAGAAACGGATTTCCAAGAGACGGCTTTTTGCATTGTAAAAGGCCGTCTCTTGGCGTGTAAAAGGCAACCTTTTGCATGGCAAAAGGCGGCAAATTGCAAAGCGCCTTATAGCCAGGCACTTACAAACATTTTGCAAAACACCGTAAAAGGATTGGTTTTATTAAGGCAAAAAGAAACGAGCGTGAAACCACGACTGCGGCGCATCGTAAGCCGATGCCGGTGGTTTCACGCTCGTTTTTTCCGCGAACGACAGAATGCACTGTCGTCAACAAGTCAATTCTCAACAATCATAAAGCAATCTGCCAATCATCCGCAAAACTCCTCGATGGCCTTACGGACCACGGCTTCAGCCTCCTCGACAGAGCATTCCAACCGACCGCCGGAAGCGTTAAGGTGTCCGCCGCCGTTAAAATAACGTTCGGCCATCTTGTTGCACGGAAAATCGTCGACCGAGCGCAGGCTCACCCACACAAGATTGTCTTTCTCCGTATCCTGCCTGAGCGATATGCTGAGTTTCGAACCTTTAATCTGTAAAGGCATGTTGACAAGCCCCTCGGCGTCGCCTTTTATATAATGGAACTTCTTAAGGTCGTCGCGTGTAAGCACGAAATAAGAAGCCTTGTAATCAGACAGGACAACCAATTTCTGGTAAAGCACATAACCGGTAAGCCTTACGCGCCACTCGCTGTAATTGTTGTACACATTGCGGTAAATCTTGTCTTTGTTGATACGCTTGGTGAGAAGCTGGCTTATGATAAAGAAAATCTCGGGACGCGTAGAGTTGTATGTAAATCCGCCCGTGTCTGTCATCATGCCGCAATACAGCGGCACCGCACATTTACGGGTCATAAGGTCAAAACCGCCAAGTTGCCATATCAGGCGGAACACCAGTTCGCACGTACTGCACGCCTCGGGATGCGATATGCACAGCACCGTGTCCATATCGGGACTTAAGTGGTGGTCAATCATTACTTTCGCCGACTTTGAATTGGTTATAGCCTCAACCATGTCGCCTGTACGCGACACCGTGTTGAAGTCGAGGCAGAACAGAAGGTCTGCCTGTGACAGTATTTCGTCGGCAAACGACTTGTGCTTGTCATAGCGCACCATGCGTTCAGTGCCCGGTAGCCACTGAAGAAAGTCTGGATAAGCGTCAGGGACGATTACGACCGGCACCTTGCCGCACTCATGCAAGTATTCGGACAGGCCGAGCATGGAGCCTACGGCGTCACCATCAGGATTGCGGTGGCAACACAAAACAATCTTATCAGACGTGCTTATTAGTTGGCGGAACCGTTCAAGCTCCGCAACTGTAAGAATATCTATGTTCATCTCAAAAAGTTAACAATGTTTAGGCAGGCAAGCCGGCATGCGTCCTTCCGATATGCGTAAAGGCATGAAAAAACACACTAGCCGGACAGAATGCCGGCTTGCCACAAAGAGGTTACTGTAAATGCCAACACCGGCACAGGCCCGGCATTTAGAACAATTCAGCAGGATAAACTCCTTCGTCGACCAGTCCTTGTATCCTGTCGACCACGCCCTGGCGGTCGGCAGCGTAAGTAACGCCGAACCATTTGCTCGTAGTATCGAGCACATTCACCGTCGCAGTACCGTCGTTGATTAGCTTGTTGACCATCAAAGGTATGAAGAACTCGGCCTTGAGGTTTGACATGTTGGCCGGGTCAGACAGGAACTCCTTGAAATACTCCTCGCTATGCTCGAAATAATCCGGCGTGAAGCCCCACATGTTCATTGACACAGGTGTATTGTCGTCTACGGCAACCCACTTACCTTCCTCATCCTTGTAGCTGACCTTGCCTTCAACACGCATGATCTCGGTACGCTCAACAACGGTGGTAAGGTTGCCATCATTATCCTTCGAACATATTCCGCGGGCAACGGTTCCGTTCTCTGACAAAGTATTGCCTACACGGAAACCTACCATTGCGTAACGGTTTGTACTGCCTTCGGGCAAGTCGGCAAGGAACTTGCCTATCACCATGAAAGCGTCGCGGTTATAGAAATCGTCGCAGTTGATAACGCAGAAAGGTTCTTTAATCACGTCTTTTGCCATGAGCACGGCATGGTTGGTACCCCATGGCTTTACACGACCTTCCGGACAGGCGAAGCCTTCGGGCAGGGCATCAAGACTCTGGAAACAAAGTTCCACCGGCACATGGCCCTCATACTTGCATAAAACCTTCTCCCTGAAGTCTTGCTCAAAATCCTTACGGATAACGAAAACAATCTTGCCGAAGCCGGCCTTGATAGCATCATAAATTGAATAGTCCATAATGGTCTCGCCATTAGGCCCAAGACCGTCGAGCTGCTTAAGCCCGCCGTAACGGCTGCCCATTCCGGCAGCCAGCAACAATAACGTTGGTTTCATAATCGTTTATAAGATTTGATATAATAAAATGCTTTCCATCATTTTTCACACGCCATGAACTTAAAACGACAACGCTCATGGCACTAACAATGTGCAAATATAACATATTTTGTCAATAACTCGAACAGTTAATGTCATTTTTTTACACTATTGCGCAAAAGCATTACCATATTTATAGTCATGGCACAGGTATTGTCCTGCAGCACAGGCAATAGTATTAAACATTTAGGACGGCGGACAATTGAAAATTATTTTACTTTTGCAAAAAACGTGGTGCACATTCATTCGATGCTTAGTACCTCAAAAAGATTAGTCAAACAGTATTAAACCTAGCATGTTCAAAAGCTATAAATACGTTATGACTGCAGATGAGAACAAAAATTACCATATATAATAATAAGGTGAAAAGCAGGCAAAATCAGCTTCATATGTCACAAAGTGATAACATTCCGGCACAAAGCGGACATCGGTTGCAGTCTTACTTTTCAAAAAAGTTCAATCTCATTGAAACACAACGAAGTATTCTATTTTGGGAAACTTTTTACGATTCTTTTCCCGAAAAATTTTCCAAAAAGTTCTTTTCTATATCGGAAAATGTTCGTAGCTTTGCACCTCGAAAATCAACCCCACCATCATGGAAATAAAAAAAACTTACTCCTTTGAAGAAGCCTTCCAAGCCTCTTTGGCTTATTTCGGCGGCGACGAACTGGCTGCCAGAGTTTGGGTGAACAAATATGCCCTGAAAGACAGTTTCGGGAACATTTTTGAAAAGACACCCTCTGACATGCACTGGCGCATCGCCAACGAAGTAGCGAGAATAGAAAACAAGTATAAGAATCCACTAAGTGCCGAAGACGTTTATACCGTACTAGACCACTTTAAATATATTGTACCTGCAGGCAGCCCGATGACAGGCATAGGCAACAGCCATCAGGTTGCATCATTGTCAAACTGTTTCGTCGTAGGACTCGACGGCGACGCCGACTCATACGGAGCAATCCTGAGAATCGACGAAGAGCAAGTCCAGCTGATGAAACGGCGTGGTGGCGTAGGACACGACCTTTCACACCTGCGTCCCAAGGGTTCGCCCGTTAACAACTCGGCGCTCACATCAACAGGCCTAGTACCCTTCATGGAGCGTTACAGCAATTCGACACGCGAAGTAGCCCAAGACGGACGACGCGGAGCGCTCATGCTGTCGGTAAGCATCAAACATCCGGACAGCGAAGCCTTCATCGATGCTAAAATGACGGAAGGTAAAATAACCGGTGCAAACGTATCCGTTAAGATTGACGACGAATTCATGAGGTCGGCAATCGACGACCGCGAATACATACAGCAGTTTCCAGTCGACAGCGACAAACCGAGTGTGGAAAAGGCCATCAGCGCAAAGAAGTTATGGGACAAGATAGTACACAACGCATGGAAAAGCGCCGAGCCTGGTGTGCTGTTCTGGGACACCATAATCC
This sequence comes from Prevotella sp. CAG:1058, assembly GCA_000433175.1. Lineage (GTDB taxonomy): Bacteria > Bacteroidota > Bacteroidia > Bacteroidales > Bacteroidaceae > Prevotella. The sequence continues at coordinate 29,564 of HF986639.1, read as the reverse complement.
GTGAAAGCATACCCGACTGCTACGCAGACCTCGGTTTCCGCACCGTTTCAACAAATCCATGCGGCGAGATTCCGCTCTGCCCCTACGACTCTTGCCGACTGTTGTCAATCAACCTTTATTCATACGTAGTAAACCCGTTCACAGACAAGGCTTACTTCGACTTCGACCTGTTCCGCCGTCACGTCGCAATGGCGCAGCGCATAATGGACGACATCGTGGACATGGAGCTCGAGAAGATCGACCTCATAATGGAGAAGATCAAGAGCGACCCGCAGAGCGACGAAGTGAAATCCACAGAATACCACTTGTGGGAAAAGATTAAGCGCAAGAGTGGACTTGGCCGCCGTACAGGCGTCGGCATAACGGCCGAAGGCGACATGATAGCAGCAATGGGACTGCGCTACGGCACGCAGGAAGCTACGGACTTCTCGGTCGAAGTGCACAAGACACTGGCCATAGAGGCTTACCGCTCGTCTGTCATAATGGCAAAAGAGCGCGGAGCATTTGAGATATACGACGCCAAACGCGAGGCAAACAATCCGTTCGTAAACCGTATAAAGGAAGCCGATCCCGCCCTTTATGAAGAAATGGCAAAATACGGACGACGCAATATTGCCTGCCTTACAATAGCCCCTACCGGCACGACAAGCCTTATGACGCAAACAACTAGCGGAATAGAGCCGGTGTTCATGCCCGTGTACAAGCGCCGCCGCAAAGTAAACCCCAACGACAGCGACGTACATGTCGACTTCGTTGACGAGGTTGGCGACTCTTTCGAGGAATACATTGTCTACCACCGCAAATTCATCGAATGGATGAAAATAAACGGGTATGACACCCAGAAACGCTACACGCAAGAAGAAATTGACGACCTGATAGCCAAGTCACCTTATTATAAGGCTACGGCCAACGATGTTGACTGGCTGATGAAGGTACGCATGCAGGGTGCAATACAGAAATGGGTAGACCACAGCATCAGCGTAACAATCAACCTTCCGAACAACGTGGACGAAGCACTCGTAAACCGTCTGTACGTCGAAGCATGGAAATCAGGATGCAAAGGTTGCACCGTATATCGCGACGGTTCGCGCTCTGGTGTTATGCTCTCGGTCGAGAAGAAAAAAGAAAAAGGCGGCGAGGAGATAAGTACACAGCACCAACTGCCGCCTTGCAGGCATCCTGAAGTAACCGAGGTAAGACCAAAGGTACTTGAATGTGATGTAGTACGTTTCCAGAACAACAAGGAGAAATGGGTGGCATTCGTCGGACTGTTGGACGGTTATCCATACGAAATTTTCACCGGTCTCCAGGACGACGAGGAGGGTATCGTGCTGCCAAAGACAATTACAAAGGGCAAGATAATCAAACAAGTTGACGACAACGGGAAATCGCGTTACGACTTCCAGTTTGAGAACAAGCGTGGATATAAGACTACCGTTGAAGGCTTGAGCGAGAAATTCAACCCTGAATACTGGAACTACGCAAAATTGATATCAGGCGTGCTACGCTACCGCATGCCAATATCACATGTGATTAAACTGGTAGGTTCGCTGCAGCTAAAGGACGAAAGCATCAACACATGGAAAAACGGTGTTGAACGCGCCCTTAAGAAATACATTACCGACGGAACTGAAGCCAAAGGACAGAAATGTCCGTCCTGTGGACAGGAGACACTCGTATACCAAGAAGGATGCCTGATCTGCAAGAACTGTGGAGCATCGAGATGCGGATAATGTAAAACATAACTTATACACCGGGGTCGGGAATTAAGGGGGAAACGACTTGCCGCCATAACAAGCATGGACGCTTTCTTAATTCTCGACTCTTACTATTTAAAGGCACATAATTGATTTACAATGAAATTATCATCAAGTTACGTCTGTCTTAACAAGGTGCGCTTTCATGCCAACCACGGAGTGTTGCCACAAGAAAGAGCCACCGGTGGCGAATTTGTCGTAAGCCTCAGGGCAAAATATCTTTTTGAAAAGGCCATAGAAAGCGACAACGTCGAAGACACACTTAACTATGCCGAATTGTTTGACATCATAAATAAGGAGATGCAAAAGCCTTCCTGCCTGCTCGAGCACGTTGCCGGCAGGATAGGCAAAAGCATCATCGAGGCATTCCCTTCAATCGAGACTATTGACATAACCATCGATAAGACAAACCCGCCAATGGGAGCCGACCTGGCCAGTGCATCGGTAGAACTACACTTAATAAATGATAAAACTTTTTGAAAGGTAACAGTTTTTCATAAATAAATTACTACCTTTGTATTTGTAATAAATCACACATGGGCAAAAGAATAGTATTATCATTACTGATATTTGTCTCTTTAACAGCCGCTTCCTTTGGCGCGGACAACCGTTTTACGCTCGTCATCGACGCTGGCCATGGCGGGCATGATGCAGGCGCTAAAGGAGCTTTTTCATACGAAAAAAACATCAACCTGAATGTTGCTTTGGCTTTCGGCCGCTATGTTGAAGAAAACTGTCCCGATGTAAAAGTTGTGTACACGCGCAAGACGGACGTGTTCATACCGCTGCACAAACGGGCAGACATAGCCAACAAGAACAAAGCCGACGTGTTCATATCAATCCACACTAACGCCCTGCCTAAAGGGAGTATAGCCCGCGGCTTGGAAACCTACACTATGGGTATACGCCGTTCCGACGAAAAGCTGAGTGCTGCACAACGCGAAAACTCTGTAATCGTAATCGAGGAAGATTATAAGGAACACTACGAAGGCTATGACCCCAATTCGCCAGAAAGCGCAATAATGTTCGAATTCATGCACGACAAAAACATGGCACGCAGCGTAGAACTGGCAAAATACGTGCAAAACAGTGTATGTTCGATAGCAAAACGGCCGAATAAAGGCGTCAAACAAGACGTTTTTCTTGTATTACGCGAAACGTCCATGCCTGCGTGCCTTATTGAATTAGGTTTCATAACGACTCCTGACGAAGAGAAATTCCTGAACAACAAGGAAAACATAGACAAACTTGCAAAAGGCATATTCGAGGCTTTTTCCAAATACAAGGCAAAATACGACAACAATGTCACCGTGCCATACAAGACGATGAAAAAACCGAAAACGGAAATACCGACCATTATTCCACCTGCTGACGAAAAGATAACGGAAGAGCCGGAAAAACCTAGAAAAAACAGTCAATCCGCTCCAAAAGTAAAAAAGGAGGAAGCAACAATAACAGAAACAAGCGGTAAAGACTCTGACGAGAACGACAAAAATATTTCAGACAAGCCTGTTTTCAAAATACAGGTTCTTGCAAGCAGCAAAAATCTCAGCCCGACCCGCAGCAACTTCAAAGGTCTTGAAGGAATAGACTCGTACAAAGAAGGAGAGCTTGTAAAATACACATACGGGGCATCGACCGACTATAATGAAATATACCGCCTGCGTAAATCCATATTGGACAAATTTCCAGAAGCTTTCATCATAGCGTTTAAAAACGGAGAGAAAATGGATGTAAGGCAAGCTATAAGAGAGTTTAAGTCTAACAAATAAGAATTGATTATGAAGTTTTTCAATAAAGAAGTCAAAATAGCCTTAGTGGCGATATGCGGATTAGTAATACTGTTTTTCGGTATGAATTTCCTTAAAGGACTGAAGCTGTTCACACCAGAAAACATTTACTACATATCGTTCAAGGACATAAGCGGTCTGTCATCGTCAAGCGCAATTTATGCTGATGGTTTCAAAGTCGGCGTAGTAAGGAACATCATATACAATTTCAACAAGAAAGGCGACATAATGGTCGAGGCCGACATTGACGAAAAGCTGCGCATTCCCAAAGGCAGTAGCGCCGAAATTGTAAGCGACATGCTTGGCAACGTAAAAGTCAACCTGTTGCTCGCCACCAACCCACGCGAGAGAATAATGCCTGGGGGAACCATACAAGGAGGCATCAACGGCGGAGCCCTTGAAAAAGTTTCAAACATGATTCCGACCGTAAACCAGATTCTCCCGAAAATCGATTCGATTGTAACAAGCCTGAACATTCTGCTCTCCAATCCGGCAATAGCAAACTCTTTGCAGAATGTGGAGACCGTGACAACCGACCTTACAGTAACCACAAAAAAGCTTAACAACCTGCTTTCAGGCCTTGAAAGGAGCGTACCCGGAATGACCAGAATGGCAGACAGCGTACTTTACAACGCTAACGTTGCAGCCAAAAACATTAATCAAATTGACATTGCCAGCACTGTCGCACATGTAAACGAGACACTTACCAACGTAGAAAAGTTCACAGCTGAACTTAACAACAACGAGGGTACACTCGGATTGCTCATGCGTGACCCGGCACTATACAACAATTTGAACAGCACCATGCGTTCGGCTGATTCGCTCCTCATTGACCTTAAGGCGCACCCGAAACGCTACGTCCACTTCTCAATATTCGGAAGAAAAGGAGATTAAACAACCATACAACGACATCAAGTATGGGATAAAGTCAAAAAGGCATGCAAGAAAAGAAACGGTACTTAAGCCACTGCCACGAAACAATATGGTACAGACAACCACCACATTCTTTTCTTGCATGTCGGTTTGTTTTTTTCATCAAACAGCCGCACGCTGACTAATTTATAATTCATCTAAATAACGCCGAACAATACGAATGAAGATAAAAAAACTCGGAACTTACTAATACATACCATTTTCAGGACACAGTCCCAAATAAAAGCCTCTACCTTGCCATTATTGGCGGCATATATGCAATCCCCTATTTTTCAAGCACTTGCAAATATGCAATAGTCCAAAACACAACAAATCAGCAACAAGGGTCATAAAGTGCGGTTTTTCGGACATTTACGCAAATCACTCTACAAATCTAGAAAAACAGGTATTTGTGCGTTTCAATATTTTTTGCGAACTTTGCAACGACTTTCATACGTACTGAAAGCCATCATAATCTTATCTTGACAAATGAGCAACACCCCCAACGCACTTTGGGACAGCTGCCTTTCGCTGATAAAAGACAACGTCTCAGAACAGCAATTCAACGCATGGTTCAAGCCTATTGTCTTCGAATCGTTCAATGAAACAAGCCGGACACTTATACTACAAGTGCCCAGCAACTTCTTCGTTGAATATCTTGAAGAGAACTATGTGAGCCTGCTTACCAAAGTGCTGACCAAATATTTCGGTACCGGCATACGTCTTAACTACCGCATCATGGTGGACAAGACGCACAAACTAACCCAGGAAGTCGAACCCGAGCCTATTGCGGACATTGACAAGTCAGGACAGAAGACGACACGCATCAACCAGTCGCCAACAGTACTTGACGCCGCAAAACCACAAGATATAGACTCACAACTCGACCTCCGGCATACGTTTGCCAACTATATTGAAGGCGACAGCAACAAGCTTCCGCGTTCGGTCGGATTGTCTATTGCCGAACACCCCAACTCGACACAGTTCAACCCAATGTTCATTTATGGCCCGTCGGGCTGCGGAAAGACACACCTTGTCAATGCCATCGGCGTGCGGACAAAGGAGCTTTATCCGCAAAAGCGTGTGCTTTACATCAGCGCAAGACTGTTCCAGGTGCAATACACCGACGCCGTGCTGAAGAACTGTACAAATGACTTCATCAACTTCTACCAGACCATCGACATGCTGATTGTGGATGACATACAGGAATGGGTGTCGGCAACGAAAACCCAAGAGACGTTCTTCCACATATTCAACCACCTTTTCCGCAACGGCAAACGGATAATTCTGGCATGCGACCGTCCGCCCGTCGACCTTCAAGGCATGAGCGACCGACTGCTGACACGTTTCAGCTGCGGACTTATAGCCGAGCTGGAGAAACCCAACATACAGCTCTGCGTCGACATACTGAACAGCAAAATAAAGCGCGACGGACTGAAGATACCTGAAGAAGTTGTTAGGTTCATAGCACAGACAGCCAACGGAAGCGTGCGCGACCTTGAGGGTGTAATCAACTCGTTGCTGGCATTCTCGGTAGTCTACAACTGCAAGATAGACATGCGCCTGGCAGAAAGGGTCATCAAACGCGCGGTCAAGATAGACAACGAACCGCTCACGATGGACGACATACTCGACACCGTATGCAACCATTTCAACGTTACCACGGCGGCAGTTACAAGCCGTAGCCGCAAGCGCGACTACGTGATAGCACGCCAGGTGTCTATGTATCTGGCGCAGAAATATACCAAAATGCCTGCCTCACGCATAGGAAAGCTCGTCGGAGGGCGCGACCATTCAACCGTGATACACAGTTGCACGCAGATTGAACAGAGGTTAAAGATAGACAAACTGTTCTGCAGCGAGATTGAAAGCATAGAAAACTCGTTCAAGCTGAAGAAATAAAATCAAGCATAAAACACCAGTAAACGAAGCCACATCCACATTGAACATTGCCTTAGCAAGGCACCCTTCAATGTGGATGTGTTTTTTTATTTGACCCGCCCTGTAAGCATCCAGGGCAATCGGCAAAAACATACTGAAATACAATAGGTTACCTTTTACATTGCAAAAGGTAACCTATTGGCGCGTAAAAGGCTACCTATTGCGAACCAAAAGGCAACCTTTTACAAAAGCACAATAAAACTGTTGCTCCGACAAAGAAAACTTATGGCAATGCACATGCATCTGCATGGACTGGGGACATACCTGTAACAACCACACAACCAACAATTTACCTGCACGGCTTATATTATGGCCATGCCCAGTCGGGCACACTCATTGAGCATCTCGTCAGGCCAGATGCTTGCCTGTATCTCGCCAAGATGGGCCTTATGGAGCAGCACCATGCAAAGACGGCTCTGCCCAATGCCGCCGCCTATGCTCAACGGCAGCTCGCCGGCCAACAGTTTTTTGTGGAAATAAAGCTCTTTGCGGCACTGCTGTCCGGTAATATCCAACTGGCGCAACAACGTTTCCTTGTCAACACGTATGCCCATCGACGAAAGTTCCACAGCACGGTCAAGCGTAGGATACCATATCAAGATGTCGCCGTTAAGACCGTAGCAGCCGTCGCCGTTGGGAGTAGTCCAATCGTCATAGTCGGGCGCACGGCCGTCGTGCGGTTCGCCGTTTGACAGTTTTCCGCCAATTCCTATTATGAAAACAGCTCCATATTTCCTGGCTATCAGGTCCTCGCGCTCCTTCGCGCTCTTGTCGGGATACATCTGCAAGAGTTCCTCGCTCTCTATAAATTGAATCTCGTCAGGCAGAAAAGGCTTTATTTCGGGATAACGTTCGCACACTAGAAACTCCGTGCGGCGTATGGCCGAGTAAATCCGGCGGACAATGTCTTTCAGGAAACCAAGGTTGCGCTGCTCTGCCGTCATCACTGCCTCCCAGTCCCACTGGTCTACATATAGCGAGTGAAGATTGTCGAGTTCCTCGTCCGCACGTATTGCATTCATGTCAGTATAAATACCATACCCAGGCTCTATGTTGTATTCGCCTAATGTCAGCCGTTTCCACTTGGCAAGCGAATGCACCACCTCGGCCTTGGCGTCACCCAGATCCTTGATTGGGAAAGTCACCGGACGCTCCACGCCGTTAAGGTCGTCGTTTATGCCGAGACCCTTCAGGACAAACAGCGGAGCCGTGACACGGCGCAGACGCAGTTCGGTCGAAAGATTCATTTGGAAAAACTCTTTTATCAACTTAATACCCTGCTCAGTCTGCTGAATGTCAAGCAAGGGTTTATAACTCACAGGCTTTATCAGTTTGCTCATACATCTTAATTCATTTCGTTGCTTTTAACGGCAAAGATAGCAAATATTAATCAATATGCAAACAAATACACCTAAAACATCTCATAACGCAACACACGAGCAGACAATTGTATTATGCAACAACAACCAAGACGACAGAAACGACAAAATGCAACTAAAACAACAGACACAATGACTATACAACATTACACATATACAGTTCAAATATGTCATAATACACTGCAAACAAACAATATAAGCCACATAACCGCACAAAACAGCGCACATACATATTGCCATATTCATGCCATTTTATCTTTCATTCAGAAACAGGCTAAAGCTCGTTTTCATATTATTCGTTCAAACAAGTATCCGTGCATGAAAACCAGTCCATGAAAAAAGTATTTATAAATAAGTATCAATAATATATGCAAAATATGATTACAAACGTTTTGGCATTCCGTCATAAACAAAAAACAAGCAAGAAAATATATAATGAAAAAGCTTTTTCTGTCTGCCATCATTGCCTCGGCAACGATGGTTTCCAGTATCACGTCTGCCAAAGACGTTTATGTATCCACGTCATTCCGCGAACCCGCAAACGAGGGTTTGCGCTTCATCTACAGTTATGACGGCCTGCGGTGGGACACCATCCAAGGCACCTTCCTGCGTCCGGAAGTGGGCACGCAGAAGGTAATGCGCGACCCGTCGATAGTTAAAGGACCCGACGGCACGTTCCATCTCGTGTGGACATCGAGCTGGAGGGGCGACAAGGGCTTCGGCTACGCCTCGTCCAAAGACCTCATCCACTGGAGCGAGGAGCGTCTCATCAACGTAATGGACGACCCTACCACGGTGAACGTTTGGGCTCCGGAGCTGTTCTATGACGACGTAAAGAAGCAATACATGATTGTATGGGCTTCGTGCGTGCCGGGCAAGTTCCCCGACTACGAGGAGGACCACTACAACAACCACCGCCTCTATTACGTCACGACCAAGGACTTCAAGAAGTTCAGCAAGGCCAAAGTCCTCATCGACCCTGACTTCAGCTGCATCGACGCCACCATACTGAAGCGTGGCGACAAGGACTACGTGATGGTGCTCAAGGACAATTCACGCAAACAGCGCAACTTGAAGATTTCTTTCGCCAAGTCGCCATACGGCCCATGGAGCAAACCATCAGAACCATTTACGGAGAGCTTCACCGAAGGCCCGACCACGGCCAAGGCCGAAGGCTGGTACTACGTATACTACGACTCTTACCAGCACGGCATTTACGGAGCGGCAAGGACTAAGGACTTCGTCAACTTCCAAGACCGCACCGGCGCTGTAAACTTTCCCGTAGGCCACAAGCACGGCACGGTGTTCATGGCATCAGAGGAAATAGTAAACAACCTCATCAAGTACAACCGCGACGCCGTACACTATACGGGCAGCGTCATCGCCACGCCCGCACGCCACGACGGAGGACTCTCGCCTGTTGTCGGAGTACACAACATACAGACCATGCGCGGCAGCGCCGGCTGGCTCTACAACCACCAGCCCATGATGGCTTACTGGAACAACAAGTTCTACATGCACTACCTGACCGACCCGCGCAGCGAGCACGAGGCTCCGGGACGCACCATGCTCCAGACATCTGACGACGGCTACACATGGACCGAGCCGGTAGTACTGTTCCCCGAATACAACGTGCCCGACGGCTTCACCAAGCCGGCATGGCCGGGCGTTGTGGCAAAAGACCTGAAGGCCATAATGCACCAGCGCATAGGATTCTACGTATCAAAGAGCAACAAGCTCATCGCCATGGGCAACTACTGCGTGGCCATCACGCCTAAGGACGACCCCAACGACGGCAACGCCATAGGCCGTGTGGTACGCGAGATTAAGGCTGACGGCTCGTTCGGCCCCATCTACTTCATCTACTACAACCACGGCTTCAACGAGAAGAATACCGACTATCCCTACTACAAACGCTCGAAAGACAAGGCTTTCGTCAAGGCCTGCGACGAACTGTTGGCCGACCCGATGATACGCATGCAGTGGGTTGAAGAAGCTGACCGTGACGACGAAATACTGCCCTTGAAGACTCCTTACAAGGCATTCAGCGGATACACCCTGCCCGACGGACGCAAGGTGGGACTGTGGAAGCACGCCCTTACGAGCATAAGCAGCGACGGCGGCAACACATGGAGACAGCCTGTAAAGAGGGCTCACGGCTTCGTGAATTCAAACGCCAAGATATGGGGACAGCGCCTTTCGGACGGCACTTACGCCACTGTTTACAACCCTGCAGAATACCGTTGGCCGCTGGCTATATCGCTAAGCAACGACGGACTTGAATACACTACGCTCAACCTCATCAACGGCGAAGTGACCCCCGAGCGCCACTGGGGCCTCTACAAGAGCTTCGGCCCTCAGTACACACGCGGCATACTCGAAGGCAACGGCAAGCCTAAGGACGGCAACCTGTGGATAACTTACAGCAACAACAAAGAAGACATGTGGGTGGCCTGCGTGCAGGTGCCCGTCAAGCTCGAGGCCACGGAGCAGGCTTCGGGAGGCTTCGGCAAGTATAAGAAACTCGCCGACATGACCGACTGGAACATATACTCGCCGCTGTGGGCGCCCGTAAAACTCGACGGCGAATGGCTTACACTAAGCGACAAGGACCCGTATGACTACGCACGCGTAGAAAAAGTCATACCTGCAACCAAGGAACTTACAGTAGAGTTCGACGTAAAGGCAATGCAGAACGACCACGGACAACTCAACATCGAGTTCCTCGACGCCAAGGGCAACATGTGCTCTCGCATCGTCCTAGACTCTACAGCAACCATGAAAGTAAAGGGCGGAGCCCGTTACGGTGGCATGATGAAGCACTATGACGCAGGTCAGGCATACCACATCAAAGCCGTGCTCTCTGTTGACGGGCACGTAGGTACGTACTTCGTGAACGGCAAGAAAGCCACCGCAAGAATGTTCGACACTCCTGTCGAAGCAATAACACGCATCGTGTTCCGCACCGGCAACCTGTTCGACAAGCCCGACATCGAGACACCTGCCGACCAGACTGTCGACATGCCCCGCGCCGACGAACAAGACCCGATGGCAACGTTCGCTATCGCCAACCTCACAACAAAGTCGTCTGACGCCGATGCGAACGCCGCTGTGCTCAAATACGACAACTACAAGCACTACGCCGACCGCTTCAACACGATGGAGGACGAGAACATCGAGACATACATCCCCAACAGCAAGTCGTCAGAATGGATGAGCAAAAACGTTCCGCTGTTCGACTGTCCTGACAAGGATATGGAGGAGATTTACTACTTCCGCTGGTGGTCGCTGCGCAAGCACATCAAGCGCACTCCCGTCGGACTCGGCATGACCGAATTCCTCGTACAGCGTTCTTACGCCGACAAATACAACCTCATAGCCTGCGCCGTAGGCCACCACATAATGGAAACACGCTGGCTGCGCGACACCACCTACCTGCACCAGATTCTCAACACCTGGTACCACGGCAACAACGGCAAGGCCATGACGAAGATGAACAAGTTCAGTTCATGGAACCCGGCAGCAGTATTTGAGGCCTACAAGGTGCTTGGCGACACGGCTTTCGTACTCGGCCT
>HF986639.1:0-18140 GCA_000433175.1 Prevotella sp. CAG:1058 | reverse complement strand
GAAGAGCACAAACCGCCTCGCCAACGGCCTCTACTGGCAGGGCGACGTGCAGGACGGCATGGAAGAAAGCATCAGCGGTGGCCGCCGCAAGCAGTATGCCCGTCCGACAATCAACAGCTACATGTACGGCAACGCCCGCGCTCTGGCCGAATTAAACCGAATGGCCGGAGACGCGTCTAAGGCAAAGGAATACGACCTCGAAGCAGATACGCTGAAGAGTCTGATACAAAGCAAGCTGTGGAACGAGAAGCATTCGTTCTTCGAGACAGTACGCGGCGACACCGCAGCTGCCGTGCGCGAGGCCATAGGCTACATACCCTGGTACTTCAACCTGCCCGATGCGAAGAAATACGACGAGGCTTGGAAACAGCTCGAAGACGAAAAAGGCTTCTCAGCTCCTTACGGTCTAACAACGGCAGAGAGAAGGCATCCAGAGTTCCGCTCACACGGAGTGGGCAAATGCGAATGGGACGGAGCAATATGGCCGTTCGCCACAAGCCAGACACTCACAGCCTTTGCAAACTACATTAACGAATATCCCGAGCCGGTACTTGGCGACAGTACTTTCTTCAAACAGATGAAACTGTACGTAGAAAGCCAGCACCACCGCGGCCGTCCGTACATCGGCGAATACCTTGACGAGAAGAACGGAGCATGGCTCATGGGCGACCGCGAGCGCAGCCGCTACTACAACCACTCTACATTTGCCGACCTCGTTATCACCGGACTCGTAGGCCTGCGCCCGCAGGCTGACGGCAGCATAGTCGTCAATCCGCTCGTGCCGGAAAACACTTGGACGTACTTCTGCCTCGACAACGTAAACTACCGCGGCAACGTACTCACAATAATATACGACAAGGACGGACAGCGCTACCACCAGGGCAAGGGCTTCCGCCTGCTCGTAAACGGCAAGACAGTCTGCGAACGCGAAGACCTCGGCAAACTGACATACAGGAAATAAAAAGATACAGGAACACTTGGAACATAAAAGCGGCAGCCGCAGGATACTTGCACAACTTGCGGCTGCTGTCGAATACATAAAATAAAGAAAAACATGAAACGACTGATATTGCCTGCACTGCTGTTGTTCGGCATGACGGCAGGCGCTCAAACCTACGAGACGAAGTTCACGCGTCCGCTGAGCGACGTGCTTGGCGACGTGTCAAAACGTTTCGGGGTAAAACTGAAATACAATGTCGACACCACCGGACTAAAGCTGGCGTATGCGGATTTCCGTGTGCGCCCGTACTCTTTGGAGGAGACGCTAAACAACATACTTGCACCCTTCGACTTCAAAGCTGTAAAGCAGAACGACAAGCTCTACAAGATAAAACCGTATGAATATCCGCGCCGGCAGGCTGAAGACGGAATGAAGTTGGTGCCCTACCTGTCGTCGCTCTACGCCGACAAAGCTGCCTGGGAAGCAAGGAAAGACACCCTGCGCAAGGAAGTAAGGGCACGCCTCGGCATCGACAAGCTATTGGCAGTATGCTCGAAAGAAGCTCCTGAATACGGCAAGATACGAAAGTTTGACGGCTACACCGTGCAGAACTTCCGCTTGAAGACAGCCAACGGGCACACCGTTTGCGGTTCAATCTACGCACCGAAAGGCAAGGGCAAGCATCCTCTTATTATATGTCCGAACGGCCATTTCTCGAACGGTCGCTACGGCACGGTTCAACAACAGAGATTGGCAACGCTCGCCCGCATGGGTGCAATATGTGTGGACTACGACCTTTGGGGATGGGGAGAGTCGGCCGACGAGGTTGGCTCCAAAGCCCACCAGACACCTGAAGCCCACGTCATGCAGGCGCTTAACGGCATACGTATCCTTGACTGGATGATACAGCGCAAGGACGTCGACAAGACACGCGTAGGCGTAAACGGCGGTTCGGGAGGCGGTACACAGTCTGTTCTCCTAAGCGTTCTTGACGACCGCTACACAGCCTGCTGCCCCGTTGTCAGCGTATCGTCATGGTTCGACGGTGGCTGTCCGTGCGAGAGCGGAATGCCTATCCAGCTAGCCGGAGGCGGCACCTGCAACGCCGAACTGGCTGCAATGTTCGCCCCGAAACCAATGATGCTGGTAAGCGATGGCGGCGACTGGACGTCAACAACACCAGAACTTGAATACCCGTACATAAAGAGAATATACGGCTTCTACGGCGCAGCCGACAAGGTAATGAACGTGCACCTGCCTAAAGAAAGACACGATTTCGGCCCCAACAAGCGCAATGCCGTATACAAGTTCTTCATCGAAACCTTCAAGCTCGACGCCTCTAAGCTCGATGAAGACAAGGTAGTCATTGAAGAAGAAAACGCATTAAGATTCACACCAAAAGCAAAATGAGAAAACAGATATTTGCAACAGCCCTTTACACGATGACGGCCTGCACCGCACTGGCCGCCACGCAGGCCGACAACAGCCACTACCTGTGGTACGACAGACCTGCCGCAACATGGACGGAGGCACTGCCGATAGGCAACAGCCGCATCGGCGCAATGGTGTTCGGCCAGCCCTATGCCGAGCGCTTGCAACTGAACGAGGAAACAATATGGGCCGGACGCCCAAACAACAACGCCAACCCGGACGCCCTGGAGTACCTTCCGAAAGTAAGGCAACTAGTATGGGAAGGCAAATACAAGGAGGCACAGACACTTGCCACGGAACATGTACAAGCCAAAACAAACAGCGGTATGCCCTACCAACCGTTCGGCGACCTGTACATTAGCTTTCCCGGCGTAGACGACTACACAAACTACTACCGCGAGCTGAGCCTCGACTCGGCGCGCGCCATAACACGCTACACCGCCGGCGGAGTGGACTACCAGCGTGAATACATAACCTCGCTGGGCGACAACGTGCTTGCCATACACCTAACGGCAAACAAGAAAGGCATGATAACATGCAACGCCCAGATGACATCGCCGCAACAGGACGTGACCATAAGGACCGAGGGCGACGAGATTGTGCTTAGCGGAATAAGCGGCTGGCACGAAGGCCAGAAGGGCAAAGTGACATTCACCGGGCGAGCCACGGCCAAAATCAAGGGCGGAAAAATGAGCAGCCGCGACGGCATCCTGCAGATTATCGGTGCCGACGAGGCCACAATCTACCTTACCATTGCTACCAACTTCAAACGCTACAACGACATAAGCGGCAACGACACCCTGCTGTCCGAGCAAACATTGAGGAAGGCCCTGGAAAAGGACTTCGCCACAATTAAGCAGGAACACCTCAACAAATACAAGTCGCAATACGACCGTGTAAAGCTTGACTTGGGCGTAGACGAATATGCAGACATGACAACCGACAGGCGTGTGGAGACATTCAAGACCCACACAGACCTGCACATGATAGAGACCTACTTCCAGTTTGGCCGCTACCTGCTCATCTGCACATCGCAGCCGGGCACACAGCCGCCCACGCTCCAGGGCATCTGGAACGACAAGATGTTGCCTTCATGGGACAGCAAGTACACCTGCAACATCAATCTTGAAATGAACTATTGGCCGGCAGAGCCGACAAACCTCAGCGAACTGACCAATCCGCTGTTCAACCTGATAAAGGACGTAAGCGAGACCGGCCACAACTCGGCACGCATAATGTACGGAGCCGACGGATGGGTGCTACACCACAACACCGACATCTGGCGCGTAACGGGAGCCATCGACAAAGCTCCGTCGGGACTTTGGCCTACCGGTGGCGCATGGATGAGCCAGCACCTGTGGGAGCACTACCTGTACACTGGCGACAAGAAGTTCCTTGCCGAAGTTTATCCTATAATGGAGAACGCAGCAAGGTTCATCAACCAGATAATGGTGCGCGACCCGAAGAACAACTATTGGGTAATCTGCCCTAGCCTGTCGCCCGAGAACCAGCACCTGCACGGAGCTACGACGGCAGCCGGCGTGACAATGGACAACCAGCTGGTTTACGACCTATTCAATCATGTAATCGACGCCCAGGCCATACTCGGCAAGACCGGCGTGACTGCCTTTGCAGACAGCCTGAAGGACAAGCTGGCAGGCATGCCGCCCATGCAGACCGGCCGCTGGGGACAGCTTCAGGAATGGATGGACGACTGGGACAACCCCGACGATGTACACAGGCACGTGTCACACCTTTACGGTCTGTTCCCGAGCAACCAGATTTCGCCGTTCCGCACACCCGAACTCGCCGCAGCCGCTCGCACGTCGCTCGTACACAGGGGCGACCCTTCGACAGGATGGAGCATGGGTTGGAAAGTCTGCCTGTGGTCGCGACTGCTCGACGGCAACCACGCATGGAAGCTGATAGGCGACCAGTTGACACTCGTCAGGAACGAGAAGAAAAAAGGCGGCACCTACCCCAACCTCTTCGACGCACACCCGCCGTTCCAGATTGACGGCAACTTCGGTTGCGCAGCCGGCATAGCCGAAATGCTCATGCAGAGCCACGACGGCTTCGTATACCTGCTGCCGGCACTGCCCGACGCATGGACCAGCGGCTCGATGGACGGCCTGAAGGCACGCGGTGGCTTCGAGGTGAGCATGGAATGGGAGGACAACAACATTACCAAAACCGTCATAAAATCAGAACTCGGCGGCAACCTGCGCATCCGCTCAGCCGTACCGCTTACCGGAAAAGGACTGAAAAAGGCCAAGGGCGACAACAAGAATCCCTTGTTTGACACACCTGCCGACATCAGGCAGAAAATCAACGCACCCGGAGCAATCGAGCCATTGCCGGAACTCAAGAAGACTTATCTTTACGACATAGACACCAAGAAAGGCGAAACGTACACATTATACGCCGCCAAACGATAAAGCCTACATACAGGCGGGCATGCAGGGACAAGGTCCATACGTGCCTGCCTGTATGCCGATTAACACGCCAAACCGCAACAAACCTGACTGTCAGGACAAGATACGCCGGCGTATATTCAAACCGCACGCGTAACACCCTGACTTTCAACAGGTTGTAAAAGACCGTCTTTTAGAATGCAAAAGGTGGCCTTTTGGCGTATAAAAGGCTACCTTTTGCAACGCAATACATAGCCTTTTACAAACGGGCAGAAGCAAAAGCCCGTCACCAACAACTTAATAATAACAATAAATTAACATAAACACTCAGTATGAAAAGAACAAACCTAATCTTTACCTTGGCATTGCTGCTGATGGCTACAGCCGCATCGGCAGCAAGCAAGATTTACAAGCCGTGGAGCAACGGACGGCTTGTAGTATCAGAGAACAACCGCTACCTTGTACACGAGAACGGCACACCGTTCTTCTGGCTCGGCAATACGGCATGGCTGATGCCTGAAAGGCTCAACCGCGACGAGGTGGAATACTTCCTCAGCTACGAGCGCACCGCCGGCTACAACGTAGAGCAGATACAGGTGCTGAACGCCATACCTACGTTCAACGTCTACGGCCACGCAGCCAACAACGCCGAATTCGACTTCAGCAAAGTGTCCAAGCCCGGAGTCTACGGCTACTGGGAGCACCTTGACTACATAGTAGACGTGGCCGAGCGCAACGGCATCTACATCGCCATGGACTGCATCTGGGGCTCGCAAATCAACGCCATGGACACAAAGAAGGCGGCAGCCCTCGGCACGTTCCTCGCCGAAAGGTACAAGGACAAGCCTAACATCATCTGGCTCATAGGCGGCGACATCATGGGCGACAAGAAACCCGAAGTATGGGACGCAATGGCACGTGCCATCAAAAAGATTGACAAAGTACACGTCATGACGTTCCACCCCAGGGGCCGCACCACGTCGGCATGGTGGTACAACGACCGCGAGTGGATGGACTTCAACATGTTCCAGAGCGGACACCGCCGCTACGGACAACGCAAGGGCGACGGCGACTACACCATAAAGGACAACACCGAGGAGGACAACTGGCGCTACGTTGACATGAGCTTCGAGAAGAAGCCGCTGCGCCCGGTAATAGACGGCGAGCCGAGTTACGAGGACATTCCGCAGGGACTCCACGACGTTAACGACCCGCGTTGGCAAGACTACGACGTGCGCCGCTATGCCTACTGGGCAGTGTTCGGCGGAGCCTTCGGCCACACTTACGGCCACAACTCCGTAATGCAGTTCATCCGTCCGGGCCTCCAGGCATCGTTCGGAGCCGAAAAGCCATGGTGGGAAGCCATGAAAGACCCGGGCTACAACCAGATGAAATACCTGAAATGGCTCATGCTCAGCTTCCCGTTCACCGAGCGCATCGCCGACCAGAGCATCATAGCCGGACAGAACGGCGAACGCTATGACCGTGTAATCGCCACACGCGGCAACGACTACCTGCTTGTCTACAACTACAGTGGCAAGCCCATGAGCATTGACCTCGCCAAGATAAGCGGCGCCAAGAAGAACGTATGGTGGATGAATCCCGCCGACGGCAAGCTGACCTACCTCGGCGAATACGACAGCAAGGTGACCGAGTTCACATACGACGCAGCCTATCTGCGCGGCAGCGACCGTGTGCTGATAGCCGTCGACTCAAGCAAGAATTACATTAGCAAAACAGACACACAAATAACCGAAAAGCAATGATACGCAAAGCATTAATAACGGCGTTGGCCGTAGCGCTTTGTATGCCGGGCATGGCGGCGAAGAAAAAAACAGGGAAGAAAGCCCAGTTCCCCGTCGCCGTGACCGAGCTGAAGACTGAGCGCATGACCGACCCGATGAGCATTGACACGCCTGCGCCGAGACTCGGATGGGTGATAACTTCCGACAAGCAGGACGTCATGCAGACTTCTTACCGCATCATAGTGGCGTCAACCAAGGAGAAGGCCGACAACCTTACGGGCGACCTCTGGGACGCAACCCTAGAGAGCGACCAGTCGCAATGGATAAGGTATGCCGGCAAGGAGCTGCGCAGCAACACACCGTGCTACTGGCGAGTGAAGGTAAACACCACCCAGGGCGAATCCGACTGGAGCGAAACTGCCATGTGGAACGTAGGCCTGCTGAACGAGTCTGACTGGAGCGGACAGTGGATAGGTCTCGACAAGGCTATGCCGTGGGACATCGAAGACGTACACAGCCAGCTCAGCTCGCGCTACCTGCGCACCGAGTTCAAAGTAGAAAAAGAGGTGGAAAGGGCTACCCTTTACATCAGCGGACTCGGCATGTACGAGGCATACATCAACGGTAAGAAGGTGGGCGACCAGGTACTTGCACCCGCTCCGACGGACTACCGCAAGACCGTACTGTACAACGCATTCGACGTTACGTCGATGCTTGCGGCCGACAACGCCATAGGCGTGGTGCTCGGCAACGGCCGTTACTACACCATGCAGCAGAACAAGAAACCGTACAAGATAACCAACTTCGGCTATCCCAAACTGCGCCTTAACCTCGTTATCGAATATGCCGACGGCTCGAAGAAAACCATTTCATCAAACAACAAATGGAAACTTAACCCCGACGGGGCAATCCGCTCGAACAACGAGTACGACGGCGAGATATACGACGCACGCAAGGAGTTCGGCGCTTGGACGACTGCCGGCTACGACGACGCCAAATGGATGGCGGCCGAACGCGTGGCAATACCTTACGGCACGCTGCGCGGCGCCATGTCGCCCAACATGAAGGTGCTCAAGACCGTCAAGCCCGTTAGCGTCAAGAAGCACGGCGACGGCTTCATCGTCGACATGGGACAGAACATGGCAGGCTGGCTGAAACTGCGCATCGGCGGAGTGAACGCAGGCGATACTGTCAGCATCATTTTCTCTGAAAACATCAATCCGGACGGCAGCCTCAACCGCGCAAACTTCCGCCACGCCCTTTCTACCGACAAATATGTTGCCAACGGTAACGAGAACGGACGCTGGTGGTCGCCTACATTCGTTTACCACGGCTTCCGTTATGTTGAAATAAAGGGAATGGACAACGTCACTGCCGACGGCCTGATAGGCGAAGTCATCAGCGACGAGATGGCCGAAACAGGCACGTTCGCTTCATCTGACACAATCCTGAACAAGGTTTACAACAACGCTGTGTGGGGCATTCTCGCCAACTACAAGGGCATGCCTGTCGACTGTCCGCAGCGCGACGAGCGCCAGCCGTGGCTCGGCGACCGTGTGCGTGGTTGCTTCGGCGAGGCTTTCATCTTCGACAATAACAACCTTTATGCAAAGTGGGCGCGCGACATAGTCGAGGCACAACGCGAAGACGGATGCATACCCGACGTGGCACCTGCCTACTGGAACTATTATTCAGACAACATCACGTGGCCGTCAGCCCTGCCGTTCTCGCTCGAAATGATGTACAACCAGTACGGCGACGACGAACCTATGCGCAAATATTACCCTGCCGTGAAGAAGTGGCTGGCACACATGAAGTACCAGTACATGAAGGACGGACTGATGCCGCGCGACAAGTACGGTGATTGGTGCATACCCCCATCGGACTCTGAGACAATACACAACCGCGACCCGAAACGCCAGACAGACGGCACACTGATTGCCACTGCTTATTATTACAGGCTTAACAAGCTGATGGAACGCTTCGCCCGCATACAGTCAAAGGACGCCGAAGCAGCCGAGTATGCAGCCGAGGCAGCACACGTAAAGGATGCCTTCAACAAGAAGTTCCTTAGCGTAAACCGCGGTACAAGCCTCGTTCCGGGACACATACTCTATCCTGACAGCACGTTCTACGGCAACAACACCACTACGTCGAATATCCTTCCGCTTGCGTTCGGCATGATTGACGACGACTACATACGTGGAGAAGTCGAGAAAAACGTTGTTTACGACATCATAACGACGTGCAAGGGACTGATGCCCTGCGGCATTATCGGCGCACAGTGGCTGATGCACGGACTTACGGACATGGGCCGCGCCGACGTGGCATGGCTGCTGGCAACAAACAAGAAATACCCGAGCTGGGGCTACATGACCGAGAACGGGGCAACGACCATCTGGGAGCTCTGGAACGGCAACACCGCCAACCCCAAGATGAACAGCGCCAACCACGTAATGCAGCTCGGCGACCTTGTGTCGTGGTTGTATGAAGATGTTGCCGGAATAAGCTCTGATGCAAACAAGCCCGGCTTCAAGCACATCCTCATGAAGCCCGACTTCAGCGTGGACGAGATGGACGACATCAAGGCCTCTTACCGCTCAATCTACGGCAACATTGTAAGCCGCTGGCAAAAGAAGAACGGCAAACTGGCATGGCACATAGAGATTCCTGCCAACACGACTGCCGAAGTCCATCTGCCCGACGGTACCGTCAAGAACATCGGTTCAGGCTCTTACGACTTCACGTCGACGATGCCCGTACAGGACGAAGCTGTAGAAACGGACGAGTTCCTCTATACAAACACATCGTTCCCTGAAGCCCACTCGGCAACCATAACCGAAACAAAGAACGGCGACCTGGTGGCAACATACTTCGGCGGAACGAAAGAGCGCAACCCCGACGTGTGCATATGGGTGAGCCGCAAACCCAAAGGCTCTGACACATGGCTTGCGCCGCAACTCGTGGCAGACGGAGTTTTCAAGACAGGAAGCGAGGAAGCGAAACTCGCCGGACTGTCAGGACTCGACAGCACGAACGCGGTTGCAGCCAAAGGCCCAATCGTTGACAAGAAGGTACGCAACAATCCTGAAGGCTGGCAGCGTAAGGCTTGCTGGAATCCGGTAATCTACCAGATCCCCGGAGGCGACCTCGTAATCTATTTCAAGATAGGCAACAAGGTGGCCGACTGGACCGGATGGATGGTTCGTTCTAAAGACGGCGGCAAGACATGGAGCAAGCGCGAGCCGCTGAAAGAAGGCTTCCTGGGTCCTATAAAGAACAAACCCATACTCCGCAACGGCAGGCTCATAGCCCCGACAAGCATCGAGGAAGGCGGCTGGCGACTGTATTTCGAGTATTCTGACGACATGGGCAAGACTTGGAAACGCACCGAGTACGTGAAAGCAGACGAAGGTGTCAAGGCCATCCAGCCGGCAATCATGGTGCTTAAGGACGGCCGTCTTGCAGCCGTGGCACGCACTCGCAGCGAGCACATAGGCATAACTTACAGCTCTGACAACGGCGAAACATGGTCGAAGCTCGAACTCATCGACACGCCCAACAACAACAGCGGACTCGACGCCGTTACCCTTAAAGACGGACGCCACGTGCTTATCTGCAACGACCGCCCGATACCCAAGGGCATAAAGAACGGCAAGGGCCTGCGCACTCCGCTGTCTGTAATGGTATCTGACGACGGCGTTAACTGGCGTCATTGGATAACGCTTGAAGACTCGCCCATTAGCCAATACTCTTATCCTTCAATCATACAGACATCCGACGGCAAGCTGCATTGCATCTACACATGGCGCCGCCAAAGAATCAAGCATGTCGTGCTCGACATTAACAAGATGAAGGACTGAGAATAAACGATTGTGACTCATGTCTGCCCTTTTTAATGCCAAGCCGCCAGTCGGCAGCATTTTAATTAAAAAGGGCAGACATAATTAAATACAGAAAATCCATACTCCATTCTCTAAACATGAAAAAACTGTTCATACTTTTATCCTTGTTCATATCGCTGACGGCTGCTGCCGCCGACGCATATTCAGTCGCAGGACTGTTTCCGCTGCAAGGTAGCGGAAGGATAATATACAACTTCAACCAGGGCTGGCGCTTCCACCTGGGCGACGCCGCAGGAGCCGAAGCCACGACGTTCGACGACAGCAAGTGGCAGGTGGTCTGCGCACCGCACAGCGTAAGGCTCGAGCCGTCCGAGGCAAGCGGCTGCCGCAACTACCAGGGCGTGGCCTGGTACCGCAAGCACTTCACCGTTCCGGCCGACATGCAGGGCAGGAACGTTACCGTGTATTTCGAGGCGATAATGGGCAAACAAGACATTTTCGTCAACGGCAAGAAGGTTGAAAGCCACCTCGGAGGCTATCTCCCGATAACCGTCGACCTGACCAAACTCGGCGTAAAGGCGGGTGAAGAATGCCTGATAGCCGTCAAGGCCGACAACAGCGACGACAAGACATATCCTCCGGGCAAGAAGCAGGCCGCCCTCGACTTCTGCTACCACGGCGGCATGTACCGCGACGTGTGGCTCATAGGCAAGTCGCCCGTGGCGATAACCGACGCCAACGAGGCCGGCAAGGTTGCCGGCGGAGGCGTATTACTCGAGGCCAACAAGGTGGCCGGCGGCGGCGTGTTTCTTCATTACGACAACATATCTGAAAAGAGCGCCGACGTGTTTGTCAATGTCGAAGTGGGCAACACATCAGCCTCTGCAGCACAGCCCACGGTGGCCGTGGTGGTGAAAGACAAGAGCGGAAAGCGCATCAAGTCGGTTACAAAGAAGATTAAAGTTGGCGCCAAGTCGAGCGCAACGGCATTCCTCTCAATGAAACTGAAAGACCCGGAGCTGTGGTCGCCCGAATCGCCCTATCTCTACAACGTTGAGATAAGCGTAATGCAGGGCGGCAAGAGCGTCGACGGCGGCATGGTGCGCATGGGCATCCGCAAGGCCGAGTTCCGCGGCAAGGACGGCTTCTGGCTCAACGGCAAACCTTACCACCAGCTCGTCGGAGGCAACCGCCACCAGGACTTTGCTTACGTAGGCAACGCCATGCCCAACAGCCAGCAGTGGCGCGACGCCAAGCGTCTGCGCAAGGCAGGAATGACAATCATACGCTGCGCACACTACCCCATGGACCCGGCTTTCATGGATGCGTGCGACGAACTCGGACTTTTCGTTATCGTGCCCACGCCCGGCTGGCAGTACTGGAACAAGGACCCGCGCTTCGGCGAGCTTGTACACGAGAACACAAGGCAGATAATACGCCGCGACCGCAACCACTGTTCGGTGCTGATGTGGGAGCCTATCCTCAACGAAACGCGCTATCCTGAAGACTTCGCTATCAACGCCTTGCAGATAACCAAGGACGAATTCCCCTATCCGGGACGCCCTGCGGCAGTGGCCGACGTACAGTCTGCCGGAGTGAGGGACAACTACGACGTGGTGTACGACTGGGCGGACAACATCGGCAAGGGCAACTGGCCCGACGACAAGTGCGTCTTCACACGCGAGTTCGGCGAAATGGTTGACGACTGGTACGCCCACAACAACATCAACCGCGCTGCCCGCGCATGGGGCGAAAGGCCCATGCTCATGGCCGCACTCTCACTCTGCGACACCTACGGCGAGATGTTCCACGGCCAGCGCCAGTTCATAGGCGGATGCCAGTGGCACCCGTTCGACCACCAGCGCGGCTATCATCCCGACCCGTACTACGGAGGAATATACGACGCCTTCCGTCAGAAGAAATACGCGTTCGAGATGTTCCGTTCACAAGACCTCAGCGCAGAGCCGATGGTCTTCATAGCTAACGAAATGACACAGTTCTCCGACAACGACGTTACGGTGTTCTCAAACTGCGACAGCGTACGCCTTACTGCATTCGAGGGCGACAAGGTAATGACCCTGCCCGTAGTTCACGACCCGGCAGGAGTGCAGTCGGCACCTGTGGTGTTCAAAGGCTTCTGGGACTTCTGGGCAGCCCGCGAATACAGCTACAAGCAGCGCAACTGGCAGCGCGTGTCGCTCGTTGCCGAAGGCATCAAGGACGGCAAGGTGGTTGCCGTGCAGAAGAAGATGCCCTCGCGCCGCTCTACCAAGCTGCGCCTCTATGTCGACGACAACGGCCGCAAGCTGACTGCCGACGGCAGCGACTTCGTAGTAGTGGTGGCCGAAGTTACCGACGACAACGGCAACGTGAAGCGCCTTGCATCTGACAACATCCAGTTCACCGTCGAGGGCGAGGGCCGCATAATAGGCGACGGCGAAGGCATTATGGCCAATCCGCGCCGCGTCGAATGGGGAACGGCACCCGTGCTGATACAGGCAACCAACCGTCCGGGCAAGATAACCATAACCGCACGCTCGGCATACGAAGGCAACTACGCCCCCACCCCGGCCACGCTGACAATAGAGAGCGTGCCCTACGACGTCAAGACTTGCTACACCGACCAGCCCACGTCTGATAACCTGTCAGGCCAGCAGACCGGCCGGCAAACCGGCAAACCGGCCATGAGCGAGGAGGAACGCCAGCGCACGCTTGAAGAAGTAAACCGCCAGCAGGCTGAGTTCGGCGTGCAGAAGTAATATATCAGGAAAAATAAAGACAACACAAATATCACCAAATCCCTTCCGACACATTTGACATGTCGGAAGGGATTTTTATTTACTGGCAGCCCAAGAAAACAATGATGTAAACCGGAGAAATAGATAAAACTATATGCGGTCAAATGACAGATTTGGGTTAAAACATTTTCCGCATGCTTTACTGTTCATTATTTTTGCTATATTTGCATAAACAAATAATGCCCAGCAATCTGCAATCATGAAGAAAATCCTTTTGATTTATCTTTGCTTAATATGCAACATTGCCATGTCGCAAAACATAATGAAGGTTGAACAACATTCATTTAAATCAAAAATATATAATGGCACACGCTCTTTCAGAGTGGCTTTACCTGCGTCAACTTACCAGGATGTAAAGTACAACTTATTATTTGTCTTGGACGCCGACTACACTTTTGACGTGATTGCCTCAACAGCCATTTATTTGCAGACCTTTGACTATATACCACCAACGGCTGTAGTCGCCGTGGATTATTCTTCGCCGGGAAACCGCAACGACGTAGGATACAATATATCCGACAACAGCCTCGACGCAAACGGAAAACTTTTTTACGACTATGTCAACACTGAACTGGCAGAGGAAATAAACCGGATTATTCCAACCTCCGGATTTAATACATTAATCGGACATTCTTATACGGCAAGCTACCTTAACTACTACATCAGCCAAAACAACGATTACGTCAGGTCTTACATCCTCTTCTCTCCTGAAGAGATGCCGCAGATTCCAGATTTTAAGACGCAAAATCAGACCGTCCCAACTATCATCCGCATAATTACAAGCTCCGATGACACTGAATCAAGACAGTCGTTCGGGAATGATTTATACGAAACATTCAAGGAAAAACAGTATGATGCCAGGTTAAGGAACATAAAGGCCGACCACATGTCTGTAATCCCGACGGGAATCGCGCAAGCCATAACAGACCTGTATGACAAATACTACAACACGGACAGTATTTATGAAATCATAGAACATGCAAACACGCCGATATGGGAATGCTTCACACATGTGAACAACCATAACCAGTCTTACTACAAACAAGCATTACCTGTTTCCGGCTCATGTATTTCCGCATTCCTTTGGACAGCCATACAAAAAAACGAGAAAGAATCAATCGACAAATTGCGTAATTATTATGAAAATGCCCTCAAAGATAATCAATCAGACCCTAACGCCTTAGGCGTAATGGGCGACTTACTCGGCAAACTCGGGCTATGGGAAGAAGCAGGCTATTATCTGCAACGCTGTTTGAACGGATATAAACAATCCGGACAAGACCAAGAAACACTGTATTGGAGAAAAGTCTACGCACTGAACGTCTTGCCCAGACTCGGACAATGCGAAAAAGCATGGACAATCCTTGAAGACGGTAAAAAGATATACACTGCCGACAAAGCAATATTCTCATATTACCAGGGAGTATTATCCATAACAAACAAATTCCGCATAAAAGACGGCGTTGAACAACTAAGAATCGCAATAAAACATCCCGACACACTGATAAACAATTTTGTAAAGACAGAAGATGCCGAAGAACTCTTAAACAAAGGCATGACAATGGAAAATTCCGAAAACCGACATTAAGCGCAAAGACAATAACCTATATGACACGTCCCGCAAGGACTTGTTCACGGCATATCTTACAGCAATCTATTAATTTCTCAAAAACAACTCGATTGTTTACGGTCAAAAACTCGGCCACTTTTGATGCAAAAGTGGCCGAGTTACGAGTCGAAAACCAACCATTTACAATTTAAAAGAAATAACGATGAGTTTGCTTAACAAATAGTCTTATAGCAGATAATTTTAATACGGACTACAAGAAAAGCAATATAAAAATGTTTCAGTTTTTTCGAGGCATTTTCATCACGGAAAAAATTTCCGGATAAAGGATGTTTTATTTATAATAATCGCTTTGGATAGGTCTTATTTAATTTTTTAAAAGCTTGGTCATCACTAAATTAAACAATATGTCAAACTTTTACTCATGCTTATAAACATAAATTATTTATCCAACAAATAGAACAATAACTACTAAATAATAATTCAACAGATTTTGATAGAATCTAGTATAAAAATTATTGTACCTTTTCAAATTAAAAAAACAAGAATAGAGTTCATCACAATCCCTGCATTAATTACATGTTAACGCGTATAAAGATTTGTTAATAAAGTATGTATTTATTTGTACTTTAGCAATTTTTTTCAAGAAAAGATTTACAATATAATATTATTCTGTAACTTTATCTCTTGAAAACATATGGTTATTATCTCAATATTATTTCTCACCATGTTTTTGATATTTAAATAAACATCGTAAATATAAATAAATGGATACATTAAAAATTCAATTACATAATATTAAAAATATTAAGGAAGCTTATATAGAATTACCATTTGATAATGGAATATATACTTTTGTTGGCACTAATGGATGTGGAAAAAGCACTTTGATGCTATGCATAGCCCAACTATTATCAAATCAATTACAGCGACTTTCATCAAGCGATAGCAAAAGTGATTCATTTGTTAAATTTGAAATAAATGATAAATGTTGTCTGTGGAAACGATGTAATAATTTCAAATGGGAACAATTAAATAATACACTTAAATATAATGGTTTATATGAAGGTAGCTTGTTTTACGGAACAAGATTTGAAGACTCTACAAATATAGAACAAATGATTGAGTCTGGGCTAATATCAGAAGATAAACTTGCAGATGCTGATGAATATGTTAAGAATCAAATGAGTTTTATTTTACATGGAGACTTAAATCACTATAGAACACTTAAACGCTTGCGAAATAAGTATATTGCGCAAAAATTAAATATAAAAAATCGGCCTTACTTTATTAATATTGAGAACCATTTTATCAGCCAATACAGAATGAGTTCAGGTGAATGTCTTTTAGTTTCACTTCTACATTTTTTATATAATTCCATTGTCAGGAGATCCCTTCCTGTAAATCAAAAAGTTTTAGTTCTAATTGATGAACTAGAACTTGCTCTACACCCTATAGCAGTGCTTAGGTTAATGGATTTTTTAAAAGAGTTAGCAATAAAACATTCTAATCTCATCATCTATCTATCAAGCCATTCTCCTGAAGTAATTCGAACAATGCCACCATCAGAACTTTATAAAGTTAATAATAACGATGGTATTTTAACAATAGAATCAAATTGTTATCCAAGTTATCTTATAAGAGACTTATACAGCAATGTTTCTCCAGATTTTCTATTGCTTGTTGAAGATGAATTGTCACAACTTGTTGTTAACAAAGTTCTTTCCAAATATTCCCTCAGAACAAGCAAACTCATTCATTGCATACCTGTGGGAGGATGGCAAAACGTGTTAGAATTGCACAAAGAATTATACAATAAGAAAGTATTAGGGGCAAATACGTCTATCATCTCGATACTCGATGGCGATATTGAAAATGAATTAAGTAAAGAACAAAATAAACTACCACATATTTTTTTACCAATTCCTAGTATTGAAAAATTTCTATACAATGTTATTAAAGAAAATAAAAATCCCCAATTAAGAAGAATCATTAACGATAAATATTTTATCGTACAATCGTTAGATGAAATTGTGTCAGAGTATAATAAAAACACCTTAGAAGGTGCTAAGGATAATAATAAAAACTTTTATAAAAAGATACGAACTACATTAGAAGCAATTGGAACAAGAGAAAATATATTTATAACAGGGCTCTGCGATGATATAATTGACAACATTAATATTAGTTCTTTTATAAAAAATCTGAAAAACAAATTGTCGTAAAAATACGAACTCTGAATAGCAATGGAAATGTGTAATTTATATTATAACAACTATTGCAGAATTAATTTAGTGCATACTTAATTCTGTCAATAGCTTGTTGTTGATAAAGTTTACATATTGCAGTATAGTTAGCACACTGAATTTACCGATGATTCTGACAAACAAAATATTCGTTATTTTTACATAATTTCTGATGCCCAAGAATTGATCTGTCTGTTGCAAGAATAAGGTTTCGATTCTCTTTCTGTTTTTGCAAATGATACAAATGTCGGTTTCCAATTCTTTTGGTTAGCCAATACATGCATTCCAATCTTATATGTACTGTTTCGAACAAGTCAAGTTGGACATCAACAAATATATATCCCTTGTCTCCGTATATGCAGCAATCGTGATAAACAAACTTTACATCCCTACAAAATCGTAATGATATTTTTCAGTTCGCTGTCAATACCTTCAAGATACGAAACTACATATTTATCTTCGCCAAATCCCTTGTATTGCTGCCATGGATCTTCATCTATATAAGCATCCATATTTTCGTATGCATTTGGGTGTTTGGCATAATATTCGTCCAATAAGACTG
Organism: Prevotella sp. CAG:1058; assembly: GCA_000433175.1. GTDB lineage: Bacteria > Bacteroidota > Bacteroidia > Bacteroidales > Bacteroidaceae > Prevotella. Next base: position 592 of record HF986639.1, on the reverse strand, counting down.
AAGCCTCATCCATCATCTTGTAAGCCATTTCCCTTGTGATTTCGTCATGACTACATTCGCCCATTTTCCATTTGAAATAAGGCTCAAAAACAGATGAATGTGGCATCACTCCATTCTTATAATCCTCAATCATGCGATTATAAAACAAATCTTGCTTTTCAAACGTGTCGATTGCTCTCGTTTCCATGGTCTTGTCGTTTTTGCAAATATACATATTTTTATCTTTACTTTGAAAAATATTGATGAATCTTTTTGCTAAATATTTGATTTTCAGAGGGGAAACAAAATGAATTATCAAGTATAAACTCCTTTAAATTCTATCTGTATACATCATCTTTATCTACTTCACTAATATCCTGAATTACTTTATTTCTCTTATGTTGTTATTAAATGATTTAAAATCGAATATAAAACAAACGGACATGAAATGAAGATTACAATAATTGTTATTCCCTAAAAATTATTTTTTATTCAAGATCAAAGAGCTACAATTTTTCAGTTTTTGAAAATGATATAAATGGAAATTTAACGTGACACTGGTGAATCAACTTAATAAAAAATGAATGTCCGCAAGTTGCCAATCAATAAATTC
>HF986638.1 GCA_000433175.1 Prevotella sp. CAG:1058 | reverse complement strand
ATGATTCTAACATCCAAACAAACTGCGGATGAACCCGATTATTGTTTGTAAATCTTTATAAATCAGCACTATAAAGTTACAACATTTTTCGCTAATCACCAAATTTTCAAGGACTTATAATTCATCGAACTCACGTTAAGTTATGCATAAAATATTTGTCTATTAAATGCCTGACTACTTTTAATTTTTTAATATCAACAATGTACACAACTTTTTATCAATAAACCTTTTATGATTTATTCCCACTACCGGGTATTGGTTAATCTTAGTATATATTTGTTGCTTATGGCTGTAAGTTACACTTTAAAAGATAATAGGTCTATAGAAGCGAAAGTCACTTTTTTGCGTATAGCTCCAAATAGCAAAAGACAAACTCTTAATGATATATTCACCAAGTTGTCAGATTTATCTTGGATTAACAGAATGACGCCTCCTGCATTACACAAATCGTTTGAAATTCGTGCAAAGCGTACATTGGATAAGTTTATGGACATTATTAATAAATCAGCAACCTTACCAGCTGTTGATGCCGTTGTAACAGATGCGGCTGAGTACATCGTTTCAGTGTTAGCACAAGAAGCCATAGTTAAAGAATTGGGTTATAGGGAAATTCCTCTTCCTGAAGTTTATAAACAACAAAAAAGTCAAAATCCAGGATTTGATTTTATAGTTTTAAATGCGCGGGATGTTGTATTATTTGGTGAAGCCAAATTTGAAAGTGGGAAAAATGCATACGGTAGTGCTCTAAGTCAGATTGTACGTTTTATATCTGAACAAAACGATATTGCTGATTTAGTTGAATTATATATTTTGATACCAGTTCAAGTAAATAAAGTTAATCAAGGTGATAAAGGTTTTATAGCAGCCTTTTCATCAACAAATTTGAATACAAATCGGCTTATAAACAATATACAAAATAATATTAATTATAAGACCGCTAAAGGATATGATGAACTTATATTAGTTGCAGTAGATATGTTATGATTAAGAATGTAATAAGTCAAATCGTTCAAGGAAAGAACCTTCAATATATTTTAAATAAGACTCTTGCTAGAATATATTCAGAAGGTCCTGTCCATATTACAGATATGGAGATTTTATCTTATTTTGCAACATATAGAAAAGAACTTATTGATGAGCACATGAATGAACTTCTTCTCTATATGGGCATGTATTATAAAGTAAGTGATGTTGAACCACAAACTTTAAAAGAGTTAGTTCAAACAACATATCGGGACGTAATAAAAGCAGATTTAGGAGAGTGTTATACACCAGTTCAAGTTAATATTATTGATAGTATTAAATCAAATAAATGTTTTAGCTTTTCTGCTCCAACTAGTACAGGAAAATCGCACGTTTTTAGAAGACTAATTCTAGGTTCAGAGAAAGATATAGTAATTTTTGTTCCTTCAAGAGCCCTTATAAATGAATATTATATAACACTGTGTAAGAACATTCCTAATAAAAGTATAAACATTTTAACATTCGTTGATAAATTGAACACTCTTAAAGCTAAACGTTCGATATTTATTCTTACCCCAGAAAGAGCTAGTGATTTGTTTAGTCGTTCAGGTGAGTTTGACATAGAATATTTTTTATTTGATGAAGCACAGTTAGGTGAGGAAATATCTATAAGAGGACTTTTATTTGATAGTGTTGTTAGACGTGTATCCAAATTTTATCCTAACGCTAAGATGGTATTTGCACAACCTTTTGTTGCAAATCCAGAGGCTCAATTTGGTAAGAATTTTATTCCCGACAACGTGTCCTTAGGTATTCCATATCGTCAACGTAATGTCGGGCAAATCTTTTATAGTTATGATAAAAGCGAAAATAAATTTTATCATATTGGCATTGATGCTAAAGTCATGGGGCCAAAATTTTCTTTAATGAGTGATCCCATAGAACTTACACTATTGTCTGGAGGCACTGTTTTATTTTATGTTTCTAAATCAAATATTGCTAAAGATAAAGTATTTGTTGATTATAAAAAATACATAGATTTATGTGGTGATATAGATAAGGATTTGATAAAAGAGTATCAAGTTAGATTTAAAAACTATACTGGGGCTAAGGACGATCATAATAAGTTTTTTTATTCGGCATCATTAGAATTACTAAAAAAAGGGGTTGTCGTACATCATGGCTCTATGCCTTTAAAAATGCGCTCTATAATTGAAGATTTTATTAATGCTGGTTTATGTAGAATTTGTTTTGCAACAAGTACTATTGAGCAAGGAATCAATATGCCGTTTGACGCGGTATATATTACGCGATTTGAAAAGAGTAAGCCATTGGCTATAAAGAATCTTATTGGAAGAGCTGGCAGGTCAACATCCTATAAGAAACTTGATGTGGGTAAGGTTATTATCAAGAGTAATAATGTTACGGATTTCAGAAAAATTGTTACTAACGATTATACAATACGTACAACTTCATTACTTGAGAATCCTGTTGAAGAATTAGGAACGGATTTCGATGATTTTAGAGAATCTATTATAAATGGAACATTCATAGAAGAGTTTAATATGCCAAAAAAACAGTTAAACTTTTTAAGCAATGAAGAGTTACAAAACAAAATATCAAAAACGATTTCTATACTCGTCAATCAGGACAATACACTTGTTGATATTTATAAGCTACCAACTGCAGAAAAGGATTCTATATTCCAACTTCTAATAGAAATATATGAAAATCATTTAAATAGAAATGTTACAGAAGCTGAAAATGTTATTTTATTACATGCTCTACATATCTTGTTCTATAGAATGTACTTTAAAACATTTAGCGCAATATGTAAGGTGCGATACAAAATTTTATGTAACTTTAAAGAGATCAAACGACTTCAGGTTTTAGGTCGTGATTATAGTAGGATTAAAGTTAATTATCTCCCTGCATATGCTGATATTCCAAACTTAAAATTAAGCAAATTCCCATTGGTAGATAGGTCTACAAAAGTAAAAGATGTTGATTTCGATGTAGTCGTGTATGATACATATGATTTTTTAGATAAACTAATAGGTTTTAAATTATCGGATATATATTACGCCGCTTTTAAAATTAATTTTGAAAATACACATGATGAAAGAGTGTTGACATTTGCTAATTTAATTAAATATGGTACATCTAATGCAAAAGAAATTTATATGATAAGATATGGTTTATCATTAGATGATATAAGTATATTGGAACCTTATATTTTGAGTATAGATACCAAAGGAATTAAAGTCTCTCCTGATTTCTATGATTTGCCACCAGACATTAGAAAGCCTTTAGAAAGATTTGTTTAAGATGCATATTATTTATCTTGAAATTAATTGGTAAAGAGAATTTGTATATAATAACTGAAAAGTAAGCAATTAAAGAAAAAGAACAGAACCTTAAATAAAATAAAAAGTAAAAGCAACAATTAAAATATAGTAGAAAAACAAAACAAGAAATAATTCGTTGGCAGAATTAAATATCCACTAATTTAATTTTGCCAACGAGAGTGTAAAATCGAACTCGCATTAAATAAATTGCAAAAATTGGAATTATTAATTCTTCCCCGATGTAAGATGTAATACGTGTATTTATGAATGAATATATAAAATTGATAGAAAATGCTCGCAAGAAAGCAATACGTCCACTATGTAAGTGTATGTATCCGTCATGTGATAAGAAACCTATAAAATCTCATACCTTTCAAAAGAATGGTATGCTTAGAAAAATTGCAGAAAAAGGCAAGGTTATGTCGTTTGAATATAAATCATTATATTTATTATTAAATAATGAAATTCCTATAGGTTATAAGGAAAGAGGTTGCCAAGAAAATTTTTTTTGGTTCTATGGCTTTTGTTCTAATCATGATACAAAAGTATTCCAACCAATAGAGAAACCAGAAGAAGATGTTGATTGGAAGAATGTCAAGAATCAGTATTTATTAGCGTACCGTACTATTTGCCGAGAACTTTATATAGATTTTCAAGTGAAAGAAATTCTGTATAATCTTTGCCAATATTATACAGATGAAATATTTATAGAATTGTCAAATATCAACTGTTCTATTCAAGAAATAATCAAGTACAAAAGACTGTTTGAGGAGGGTATTTTTAATAATAATTACTCAAAGTATTATTTCAAAATTGTAGAATTGCCATTTAAATTGGAGTTATGCTTAGCTTCACCCATTATAATTAGTGAGGAATTAAAGGGATTTTGTTTTAATACAGAGCAAAAACAGCTTGAACAGATAAATATAGTAGAGGTATTCCCATACAAGAATCACACAATGATAATTTTGGGATTCCTTAAAGAAAGCCCCAATAAATGGATGAACAAGATATATGAGAATTTGCATTCAGACAATATTAACGATATTTGTATATCCTTACAAGATTTCTTGTTTCGTTCAGAATATCATTGCATTTCAAAAAAATTATATTATGAGATAAAAGATGAACTTCCGCAATTTTTTCAGGAATGGTGTCGTCTAAAACGTATGTATAATGCACAGCTTGAATACAAATCAAATATTTTTAGAAAGCCCGTAATGAAATTATTAGGATATAGCAACGAGGATATTATGCAATAGGACAACATTTTGAGGAGATTTTTCGACTATTAATTCTATGGAAATATCGTGTCTCTAAAATGTTACTAAATTATTAAATTTGCTCTTTATTTTCATGTTATAAATGTATTATGATGTCGCTCATAAACATCACTTTGCCGGCATATTTCTTTGCTCCATACTTTTTCTTTGCCCGTTGATACAATTGCATTTCAGAAGGAAACTGAAATAATCTATCCATATCAAACAGGCATACTATATAATCATATTGTTTGTTCAAATAGGATTCAACTAATTTAAGAATATGCTTGATGTCGCTATGCTGTGGAAAATCAGGTGCGACCTTGAAAGGATAACGACACGCCACCCTCAATGAATCAAAATAGAACCATTCCGTTTCTCCCTCGCCTATGATGGCGATACTTTTTGTTACTATCCGCCCCATATCATTAGTCGTTAAGGTTGATGTATTGACTGCCAAGGAACGGGAGTTTAACTAATTTACCCTGCTTGTAAGCATTATATGGGGAAAGATTCTTGTGCAGGCCTAAAGATGAAAGACGTACTATTTTAGTCTCGCCATATTCGTCTTTGTCCGTAAACCATATTGTGTCACGGCGAATGAAATCCTCATTAAGAAGATTGATGTCGTGTGTTGTCAGTAACATCTGAGATGTTCCTTCGCTGTTTGCTAAAAAGACTTTTATAAAATAAGCCAGCAGTTCATAGTGGATGCTTGTTTCTACTTCGTCAATTGATACAAACCGGTTGGTCTTCAACAAGAAATTCAGAATTACTGCCATTCCCAAAAATCTCATTGTGCCATTGGATTCGTATTCTTCAGACAAATCGTATAGTTTGTCGCCAACCTTATGCTTGAAAGTCAATTCTGCATTTGTGATTTTCCCTTTTCTGAGCATTTCTGCTTTTGCCTCATTATCAATAGGGGCATTCTGAATCAGTTGCTCCAATTCCGGAGTAATCAATTCTTCCTCTTCGTGCAATACTACATCTTCTATGTTGAAATCAGATGCTTTCAGGAAGTTTAATATGAACTTCTTTAAATCTCCTGTTTTATCTTTATCCAATCGTGATTTTACATATCCTGAAAGCAGCATGCCAGGAGCCAATACATCTTTAACCTGTTTGGCAAAGTAATCGTACACATCGTTCAACTTGGTGCGTTCCACATTACTTTTACCAAATGCGGCAAGTACACTGCAATTATTGATTGTGTTGCCTGAAATCACATCCTGACTTTTCCGTGGCATTTTCAGATTTACGCCGAAATCTATTGTCGTTGAATCTGTGGTTGCGTCATAACTGCGGCTATATAACTTGGTAGGACGAACAGAGTCGTAAACAATCAATGTTTCAGAATAGATATATTTTGCGTCCAATTCAAAAGTAAGGATATACTTCGACTTATTGATGTAGAATACCATAGACATCTTCGTCTTTTCATTTCTTGACGTGTCATCCAGCATAAAAGGAACAACCCCTGTCTTCTCATTCCGGTCTTTTGGCATCCTAAGAACAAGCATTTTGAAAAATTCTACAGCATTCAAGATATTAGTCTTGCCGGAAGCGTTAGCACCATAGATGATACCCAATTTCAGCAACCTTACACCATCCTTAACTTTATATGAATATTCGTCAGACATAAAAGTGTCTGATGAGGGTTCAAAGCTTATCTTTTGTGGAGACTTTATTGAGAAAAAATTTTCAATGGTGAATTCTGCTATCATACTTGTTGAATTTATCTGTTACATAATGCAAAGATAGAAATAAAGTTTATATATAAAAAAATATAATGCGTGTTTTCGTAGAAAAATTACAAAATTTGAATTCAAATTAAAATTTTAGGTATTTTATAATAGTAAGAAAAACATAATCATTATAGAGAAACGTCAGCCGGAACTGTTCAGAAAGCGGCTTGACAAATTTATAGAAAAC
>HF986637.1 GCA_000433175.1 Prevotella sp. CAG:1058 | reverse complement strand
CCCTTACGGTGAGCGGATAGTCGTTTTCGCCGGCCAGCTTGTCGGTGGTCATGTTGATTATGAACTCCACGTTGCCGCCATCAAACTTGGTCTCGTCGCGGCTCAGGTCCATGTTGACGTACTTGTAGTGCCATGCCTTCACGGCCAGCTTGTTTTCAGAGTATGCTATGCCGTCGCACTCGACATGCACGGGGTAAGTTATTTCAATGATATGGTCGGGCAGCGAGTCTGGTATGCTCAGCACGCAGTTGTACTGCACGAAGTTGCCGCTGTCGGTGTTGCGCGTCTGCACGGAGGTCTTGTCTATGGTGCATCCGTTGCCCGAAGGTATGTCGAAGCTGCAAACCTCGGCCTTGATGTCGGCAGGCAGGTCGAGGCGCACCGTGGTCTCGTACTTCTGGTGGCGGAAGGCGATTGCGTTGCCCTTGTTCATGCTCATGCGGTAGCTTGCATTCTCGTCTATCTCGAGCATGCCCCACTTGCCGTCCTTGCGCACGGCGATGTACTTGCCCACGCTGATGCCTCCGCCCTCGAACTGCGGCGGCAGTATGGTCTTCTGTCCTTGCATAACGGCATACTTGCCGCCCTCGCGCTTCTCGGCTGCAAAGTCGCACTTGAGCTTCAGCGGGCCTATATGACGGCTGTGGTAGGTGTCGGTGCGTTTGGGATACTTCACGCTTACGAGCCTCATCATCTTGTCGAACCTGAAGAACACCGTGTCCTTCTTAGAGGCTCGCGCCCATACCACGGTAGTGTCGCCCTCCATGTACATCGACTCGCTGAAGTGGCCGCCCACGCGCACCTGGCGCTTCTTCTCGGCCTTGTCGTCAACGAACACGGGGCGCAGCATGCCCAGGCCCTTGTCGTACATGTATACGCGGCGCTTCACGATGGCAATGCCCAGTCCGTCGTCGTTGAGCGACGACAGGAACGACACCTCGTCGCTTTCGGCTTCGTCCTCCTTGTTGAGCATCAGCTTTATGGGGTTCTTGTCTGTATCGACGTAGTAGTAATACGTGCCCTCGAGGTTCTCCATGTCCCGGTACATCGTGCAGCAGGCGTATCCGTTGGTGTAAGGATACATCGTCACGAACGAGCCGAACGGGTCGCCCGAACCGTCAGTGCATATCAGCTTGTGGCGGCCCTGCTTGTCCACGAGCAGGTATCCGTCGCGGAAATACGGGCATCCGTACACCGCCTTGCAGCCCTGCAGCTTGGTGAACGTGCCGTCGGTGGCATAGAAGCCGGTTATGTCCGTCGTGCCCTTCTTAAGGACTACTGCAAACCCGTTGCTGAACGGCGCCACGCTGTCTGTCGTAGAGGCAAGCAGCCTGGCATCGGTGCTCCACAATGAAGTAGTGCCGGCCGAGTCGGTCAGGATAACAGGCACGCCTGCAGCAAGGCGTATGCTGTCGTAGCCGGGACGCATGGCCCACTTGGCCATCTGGCCGTATGCGGCATGGCTCGAAACGAGAACGACGACGAGAACGGTCAACGCCATCTTCATGATTCTTGTTTTAGACTTATTTTCCATATTTCAGATTAGTTGATTCTCAGTCAGATAAACATCAGTTTTGCTTAGTTTTTGCACAGGCTGATTAAAAATTGTAAAAGCATGCTTGACATCGCCCTGCAAAGTTAATAATAAAATATAATAAAAAAGAAGTTTTGTGATAAAAACTTGACAAGTTAACACTTGCAAGTTTGGCGGACGGCTATCGTCCGGCATACATGCCGACGGCAGCTTGCGCACAGCATGTTACGAGGGCGCAAACTGCCGGCACACGTCAGAGCAGCAGCTCCATGTCAACCACGTCGAGCCAGCGGCCGTGCTTGTAACCCACGCTCCTGAAGAGCGACGCCTGCTCGAAGCCGAGCTTGCGGTGGAAGGCTATGCTGGCCTCGTTCTCGCCCGTTATGCAGGCTATGAGCGCCTTGAAGCCCATGCGGCGGCAGTCGGCCACGAGCCTGTCCATGAGCGCCGTGCCCGTGCCGCGCCCCTTGAAGCCGGGGTGCAGGTATATCGTCGTCTCGAGCGTGTTCGAGTATGCGGCGCGCTCCTTCCACGGATGGGCGTAGCAATAGCCTGCCACCCTGCCCTCCTCGACGGCAACGTAATAAGGGAACCGCCCTGCTATGCCCTCAACACGGCGGCGCATCTCGTCCTCGCCGAGCGGCTCTGTCTCGAAGCTCTCCACGCCGTTGACGATGTACCAGTTGTAAAGGCTCGTTATCTGCGGCACGTCTGTAAGTTCAACCTGTCTGATTGTCATGGCTTTACTGTTATTTTATGGCGATTTGCCCAATCATTTTCATTATCATTCCGCACGCCGTGTCAAGTCCCAGCCGTGCCGTGTTCACCGTAATGTCGTAGTTGTGCGGGTCGCCCCAGCGGAGGCCTGTGTAGTACTCGTAGTGGTTGGCCCTGGCGCGGTTGACGCGCCTTATTTCCGACTGCGCCTTGTCCCTGTCGAGGCCGTACTCGTCAGCGCAGCGCTTGACGGCGTCGCGCTCGTCGCTGCAACAGAACACCCTGACCACGTTTGCCCTGCCGTCGAGCACGAAGTCGGCGCAGCGCCCCACTATGACGCACGCCTCGCGGTCGGCTATCTCCTTTACAGTCTTGCTCTCGGCTACGAACAGCACGTCGTCGTCAGACAGTCCGCGTCCTGCCTGCGTGCCGTAGCCCTGCGTGAGCACGCACTTGAGCCAGAACGACGGTATGGTCTGCTCGTTCTTCATTATGTACTGCTCGTCCATGCCGCTGTTCTTCGCCGCCAGCTTGATGAACTCGCGGTCGTAGACCTTCACGCCGAGCTTTCCGGCAAGCATCTCGCCCAGCTTGTGCCCGCCGCTGCCGAACTCGCGCGCTATCGTCACCACGAGGTGCTCCTGCCGTGCCCGCTCACCCTTGGCTGCAGCGTGCGGGGCACCGAAGCCAAGCAAGCCGTCGAGCATGCGGCACATGGGCGTAAGCGCATGGACTATCGGCCCTACGAGCAGGGCGGCTGCCACGGTGCCCAGGCCTACGCCCTTGATGCCCGACAGGAAGACGAGCGAGAAGGCGCACGCCACGGCCACGTTGGTTATGTCGAAACCCAGCTTGACGTAGCCGAAGTCGCCGTGCATGCGCCGCGCTATCGCCCTGACGAAGAACTCGCCGGCCACCATGGCGACGTCGGCCTTTACCTCGAGGGCTATGCCCAGGGCAAGGATTACGCATCCGGCCAGCACGCTTGCCGCCTGCTGTACGTAGCCCACAGGATTGAGCCACGAGAGCGAAGCCATCGATATGTCTATGAAGGTGCCGAAACAAAGTGTTATCGGTATTTGGAGGAGGAACACGCGCAGGTCTGACTTAAGCTGGTCGCGCGTCATGAAAAACAGTTCGAGCACCATGAAGAGCAGGTTGACTATTATTGTCCACTGCCCCATGGTCAAAGGCGTGAACATGCTCAACACGTAGTTAACGCTCGTTATCGGCGACGTGCCGAGCATGGCCTTGGTTATGAAACAGATGCCGTAGGCATTGATGAATACTGAAATGAAGAATAAGATGTAACGTCGTGTAAGAAATTTTTTACTGTTCGATATTGGCATAAATGTTTGATTAATAATATTTTATATAGCTATAACCACCTGCGGGCCATACCGGCGGGCAGGTGGCTGTTCCTGAGAACAAACGTTAAGGGCGGCAAGGCTCACTCCTTGCCGGTGACTATCTTCTTTATTTCGTTGAGCTTGTTGAGCGCCTCCACGGGCGTGAGGTTGTTGATGTCGAGCCCCAGTATCTCGTCGCGCACCTGGCATAGCACGGGGTCGTCCAGCTGGAAGAAGCTCAGCTGCATGCCGTCGCGGCTGCTGTTAATCTTCTCAGCCGTAGGCTTGCCCACCGCACCCACCTGTGCGTTGTCGGCCTCGAGCTGGCGCAGCACAGCCTCGGCACGCTTGACTATGCTCTTGGGCATGCCGGCTATCTGCGCCACGTGTATGCCGAACGAGTGCTCCGAGCCTCCGCGCTCGAGCTTGCGCAGGAACACCACCTTGTTGTCAACCTCGCGCACGCTGACGTTGTAGTTCCTTATGCGCGGGAAGTTCTTCTCCATCTCGTTAAGCTCATGGTAGTGTGTGGCGAAGAGTGTGCGGGCGGCCGCCTTGGGCTGCTCGTGCAGGTATTCGACTATCGCCCAGGCTATGCTTATGCCGTCGTACGTCGAGGTGCCGCGTCCCAGCTCGTCGAAGAGCACCAGCGAGCGCGGCGACACGTTGTTCAGGATGTTGGCGGCCTCGGTCATCTCGACCATGAAGGTAGACTCGCCGAGCGATATGTTGTCCGACGCACCCACGCGGGTGAAAATCTTGTCCACCAGACCTATTTTAGCGCTCTCTGCCGGCACGTAGCAGCCTATCTGCGCCATCAGCACTATGAGCGCCGTCTGTCTTAGCAGGGCCGACTTTCCGGCCATGTTGGGACCGGTTATCATCATTATCTGCTGGCGGCGGTCGTCCAGGTAGACGTCGTTGGGCACGTAGCTCTCGCCCACGGGCAGCTGCGTCTCGATTACGGGGTGGCGCCCCTGCTTTATGTCGAGCACTATCTCGTCAGGCTCGATTACGGGGCGTATGTAGCAGTGTGCGGCGGCCGCCTTGGCGAAGCCCAGCAGGCAGTCTATCTTGGCTATGAGCACGGCGTCGGCCTGTATGGCCGGTATGTACTCCTGCATGGCCAGCACAAGTTCGTTGAAGAGGCGCGTCTCGAGGGCGAGTATCTTGTCCTCGGCGCCGAGTATCTTCTCCTCATACTCCTTCAGCTCCTGCGTTATGTAGCGTTCGGCCTGCGCCAGGGTCTGCTTACGCACCCAGTCCTGCGGCACCTTGTCCTTGTAGATGTTGCGCACCTCGAGGTAGTAGCCGAAGACGTTGTTGTAGCCCACCTTGAGCGATGCTATGCCCGTGGCCTCGGTCTCGCGCTCCTGTATCTTGAGCAGGTACTCCTTGCCGCCGGTTGATATGCGGCGCAGCTCGTCCAGCTCGGCGTTGACGCCGTCCTTGATTACGCCGCCCTTGCTTACCAGCTGCGGCGAGTCCTCGCGCACCTCGCGGCCTATGCGGTCGACAAGGTTCTCACAGAGGCTTATGTTGTCGCCTATGCGGCGCAGCTCGTCGTTGCCCGATGCGAGGCAGGCGGCCTTGACGGGACAGAGCGCCTGCAGCGCTGTGCGCAGCTGCACCACCTCGCGCGGCGACACGCGGCCGGCGGCCACCTTGGATATTATGCGCTCGAGGTCGCCCACGCGGTGGAACTGCTCGTCTACCACGTCGCGCAGTTCAGTGTCGCGGAAGAACGAGTCTACCACGTCGAGCCTGTTGCTTATCGCCTTGGCGTCGCGCAGGGGGAAGACCATCCACCGCTTCAGCAGGCGCGCGCCCATCGGCGTCACGGTCTTGTCGATTACGTCGAGCAGCGACGCGCCGTCGTCCTGCATGGGACGCAGCAACTCGAGCGAGCGTATGGTGAAGCGGTCGAGGCGCACGTAGCGCTCCTCGTCTATGCGCGCCAGCGAGGTCACGTGGCCTATGTGCGTGTGCTGGGTCATCTCAAGGTACTCGAGCACGGCTCCCGACGCCACTATGCCGCTGTGCAGGTGGTCAACGCCGAAGCCCTTGAGCGTCCTTACGCCGAAGTGCTTGAGCAGCTTCTGCCCGGCGGCCTGCTCGGTGAACACCCAGTCGTCAAGCTCGAAGGTGAAGTACTTGTTGCCGAAATAGCGCTCGAACACTTCGCGCTTGCCTCGCTCGAAGAGCACTTCCTTGGGCGAGAAGTTGACGAGCAGCTTCTCAACATAGTCGTAAGAGCCCTCGCCCGTGAGGAACTCGCCCGTGGATATGTCGAGGAAGGCCACTCCGCATGCCGTCTTGCCGAAGTTGACTGCGGCCAGGAAGTTGTTCTCCTTGTAGTCGAGCACGTTGTCGGTCATGGCCACGCCGGGCGTCACCAGCTCGGTTATGCCGCGCTTGACGAGTTTCTTTGTCAGCTTGGG
>HF986636.1 GCA_000433175.1 Prevotella sp. CAG:1058 | reverse complement strand
AAACATAATGCTGCTTAATTTTGATTAGTTACTTAAGGTTATGGCATTAAGATACCTGATAGAAAAGGAGTTGTTGCAGATAAAACGCAATTCGTTTCTGCCCAAAGTCTTCATCATACTGCCGGTGGTTATTCTTCTGGTTGTGCCGTTTGCTGCCAACCAGGAGGTGAAAAACCTGAAGTTCTGCGTCGTTGACAACGACCATAGCCAGCTGTCGTGGCGGCTGGTGGAGCGTATTGACGCATCTTCCAGTTTCGTCCTTACGTCGGTCGTGGACGATTACCGTGGCGCATTGGAATGCGTGGAGGCCGGCACAGCCGACATAATCCTTGAGATTGGACACGATTTTTCGTCAGAACTTGTACGTTCGGGCGAGGCTGCGGTCAATGTGCATGTCAATGCGGTGAACGGTGTCAAGGGAGCGATGGGACAGGCCTACATGCTTAGTATAATATCTGATTTCTCGTCGTCGTTGCGTTCGGAGCGTGGTGTGGGTGTAAACCGGAATGCCGGAGGCGGCGTGGACGTGCGTCCGCGTTTCCTTTTCAACGAGCGTCTTGATTACAAGGCGTTCATGGTTCCCGGCGTAATAGCGATGCTTTTAACCCTACTTATCGGATTTTTGCCGGCTATGAGCATAGTCGGCGAGAAGGAAAAGGGTACTATCGAGCGAATCAACGTCGCCCCTGTCAGCCGTGCCGGTTTCATACTTTCAAAACTCGTGCCTTACTGGCTGGCAGGCTTGTTCATGCTACTGTGGTCGATGTTGCTGGCGTACTTGTTTTACGGAATGGTTCCACGTAGCGGAGTTTTGCAGATAGTGCTGTTTTCGGGCGTGTTCTTTCTTATAATGTCGAGCCTCGGACTGATAGTTTCCAACTATTCTTCCACGATGCAGCAGGCTGCCTTGCTGATGTTCTTCTTCCTGATAATCTTCGTGTTGATGAGCGGTTTGCTCACGCCCGTGTCGAGCATGCCGCAGTGGGCGCAGTCGCTTACGTGGCTCAATCCGCTGCGTTATTATATCGAGTCACTGCGCGCCTTGTACCTTAAAGGCAGCTCAGTTGCAGAGTTGCAGACCCAGCTTATAGCCATGTCTGTTTATGCCGCATTGTCTTGGCTTGGGGCTATTATGAGTTACCGCAAGACTGAATGAACGCCTGATGCGAGTCCGTGCCGTAGCTTGTGTTTCGCAGCCGCGTGCCCGGTATGCTGAAGCGTTCCGTTCTTTTAAGTCAAGCCAATTCATTGCCGGATTGGCTTTTGTATGCTTTTGGTCGTGAAATGTTTTTAAAACAGATGCAAAATTACATTCAACGAGACAATATTTGGTTTTCCGGTGTTTTTTTATTATGTTTGCATCTACGTTTAATATTAGTCTGGGAGGTATATAAATTTAGTCTTTATAGTTTTTTATTTATAGTTTAATCCTTGTCATTTGAATGTTGATAATGACTTTTATAAAATTCATCTGTCATGAAAATTATTGTTAACCGTGGTATCGATAACATCTTCACAAGAATAAGGGTGTTCAAGAACGGGCAATTAATGGCGGCTTGCCCAAAGGAAAGAGATTATTTCGAGCTTGACGCAATGGATGGTGATAGGATAGTGGTTAAGCTGAAATATGTAACAGTCGCGTCTTTTGTCTACCGTGAAGGGCAGGATGTTTTTTACATCAGTCCGACACGGATGAGTAAGATATGGAGTTGGTTGAATTTTTTTATATTCCCGTATTTGACTTTAGTGCTTTTTGTTATTAATGCCATGATTGTGTCTGATGCGTATGATTTTCTTTGCATAGGCATGTTGGTTTTGACGGTCTTATCACTTATGTTTTTCATGTCTTGTGCTATTAATCCTCGCCGGCGGGACATGATGTTCAGGCTTGATGTTCTGTGATTTGTGACGGAAGACAGAGTGATAATTGTAAAACCGGCATCCGTAGGGTGTGGTTTTTTAGTTAAAAAAGGTATAAAAACAGGCTTATGTGATTGATTAAATAAACTTTTTATTACCTTTGCACCCACTAAGACGGGCAAGTCTTACACGGCCAGCTCCCTTCGAATCCTCCAGGACGGGAACGTAGCAAAGGTAGTTGGTTGTAGCGGCGCGATGTAAGTAG
>HF986635.1 GCA_000433175.1 Prevotella sp. CAG:1058 | reverse complement strand
CCAATTCGTACCCCCTTAAAGGCTGTGGTATGCTAAGATATTGATTTTAAGATTTGTATTTCGCTGGGTTCATAACCCAAGCGGATCACCAAAGAGAGGTCTTCAGAGGTGAAGACCTTTTCTTTTTAATTCGTATAATACTGCTGGTGTTCAATTAGTTACATCTTCTTTTGAGGCAGCATAAAAGGTGGTGACACCATCAAAAAAAACGAGAAAAAGCGACACACTTGGACGTAAAAAGCCCCTTTTGGACGGGTTTTGTGTTACCATAGCTGTGTTACCAATCTCACAAATGTGTTACCATTATGAGTAAGTACGTAAGATTGTTCTTCAACCGGAAGAAGAAAGCCACGGCAACAGTGGCGGGAGCTATCGAAATTGTGGTCTGTCTCCAGCGTGAACGCTGTTATTTCCATTCAGGGCATAGCGTTACCCTTGACCAATGGGAGAATGGGGTGGTGGTGAATCATCCGCGTGCCGTTGTCATCAACGAGGAAATCCAGAAAAAAGTAACCGAATTCGAGCATATCCTTATCGCCATGCAGGTGAACAAGGACGATATGACTATCGCTCAATTCAAGACCTACTTGAGTGCGGACGGCGGCAACCG
>HF986634.1 GCA_000433175.1 Prevotella sp. CAG:1058 | reverse complement strand
TTCTTCACTCTTCGTTCTTCACTCTTCACTTAAATTAATAAGTCCGCCGGATAAGCCACGCCCCACTCCTTGCGCAGGCTGTCCAGCAGACCCATTATCCGCAAGGTTTCAGCGTGCGGCATGTCCTCCGGCTCGATCATTCCCTTACGTATGGCTTCCATTGCCGCATACACCTCGTATTCGTAGCCGGTAATCTGCGGCTGACAGTTGTAAACGCCCGTCTGCCTGTGGTCGGCGTCGTACACCGTTACCGTGTGCGGATTGTTGATGTTGTCGATAACCATATAGCCCTTGTCGCCCGACACAACCCCCATGCGGTCGTTGGCACAGCGTGCCGTGGTCTGCATGACGGCCATTTCACCACCCGGATAGACGAAAGTCATGCTGTTCTGCAAGTCGACACCAAGCTCGTTCTTCGTGCAGCACGACATGATACGCTCAGGCGCATTTCCAAACAGCATGAACGCAAGGTTGATGGGATAAACGCCCAAGTCGAGCAGCGCGCCGCCGCACAGTTCAGGCTTGCGTATGCGCTCCTTC
This sequence comes from Prevotella sp. CAG:1058, assembly GCA_000433175.1. Lineage (GTDB taxonomy): Bacteria > Bacteroidota > Bacteroidia > Bacteroidales > Bacteroidaceae > Prevotella. Next base: position 840 of record HF986634.1, on the reverse strand, counting down.
TGCTCTATCGGATAACCCAGGCTGGCCGTCAGCATGTGTGGCCGGCCTATCAGTCCGCCGCCGTGCGCCATACGTACAATCTCCTTTGAGAAAGGCATGTAGCGTGTCCAGATGGCTTCGGCGAGGAACACCTTGTGCTCACGGGCAAGCGCCACCAGCTCTTCAGCCTGCGCCTTGTTGGCGGTAAACGTCTTTTCGCACAGCACGGCCTTGCCGTTAAGGAGGCACCGGCGGGCCTGTTCATAATGATGCGAATGCGGAGTGGCGATGTAAATCAGGTCAACCTGCGGATCATTAATCAGTTCGTCATAAGAGCCGTAAGCCTTCTCCGCGCCCCATTTGTCCTTAAACTCACGGGCCTTCTCAATACTGCGCGACGCTATCGCATAAAGACATGCCTCAGGCATACGCCCTACCGTTTCGGCCATCGAGGCCGCTATCTTGCCGGCACCGATAATGCCGACCCTGAATATCTGTTCCATATATCTGTCGTTATCTTAACTTAAATCAGATGAATCGTAAATACCTGTAAATGTGTTGATTAGCGAACCTTGCCGCATATTCATAATACTAAAAAACGAAGAATTGCGGACAACATCGCTGTAACTACCAAAAGCAAAGTTACGGAAAATCTGTGGAATATCCGACAGATTTCGGCAGAAATGCGAATTAGGAATTGAAGATTAAGCAGTTAGGAGAAAATTGCCGAAATTGAGAGAAAGGCTGAAAACAGCTTTTGGGAGGATTGGAGCAAAAGAACGGTTTCCTATTCGTTACCCGTCAGAAATGCAGATTTAACAGTCACCGTTCCGTTTGCGCCGCTCTGCGTAGGTTTGCTTG
>HF986633.1 GCA_000433175.1 Prevotella sp. CAG:1058 | reverse complement strand
CGATAACTCGTCCGCCTGCAGCCGTCGTGTTGTATTTGTTGCCGTGTGTGCTTCCGTCATCCAACGGCAGATTTTATCACGTCAACGAGTATCGGCTTCATGCCGCCTACGAAGCATTCTACGGCTATCACCATAAGCAGCAGGCCCATGAGTCGCATCATTACGTTGTTGCCCGTCTCGCCGAGCACGCTTACAAGGCGTGTTGAGGCCCGTAGTATGAAGTACGTCAGTATGTAGATGAAGGCTATCGAGCCTACAAGTATGCCTTTCATGGTGATGGTGTGGGCGTCGCTCATCAGCACGATGGTGTTGGCTATTGCGCCCGGGCCGCAGAGCATGGGTATGCCCAGCGGGGTTATCGATATGTCGTCGGCGTAGGTCTTTATCTCGCCGGGGTTCAGTTTCACGTGCGTGTAGCGTGCCTGGAGCATGTCGTAGCCTATCTTGAAGATTATGACACCGCCGGCTATGCGGAAGCCGTTGGTGGATATGCCGAAGAACATGAAGATGAACTGGCCGGCGAAGGTGAACACTATGAGTATCAGCACGGCCGTTATCGTGGCGCGCTTGACTATCGAGCGGCGCTGCTTCTCGCTCATGCCGTGGGTCATTGTAAGGAACACCGGCATGGTGCCGAGCGGGTTGGCCAGAGTGAAGATTGACGTTAGGCACAAAAGTGCGTAGGGCAGTAGAGTTTCCATTATCTTGATTTTTTTTGCAAAAATATAAATTATTTAAGAATTAACGGCTTTTCGGTCGGAAAATTATGCTTTGTCGCCCTTACCCGTGTCCCGTTAGGTGGCGCCGCTGCGCCGCAGCAGCCTTGCCTGGGGGTCGGCGTATAGGGTTTCCCCCATTGATTTTAGGGCTTTTCCTTTGGGGGTGTCAATAATTTTTCGTTCCTTTGCATGCAAATAACATTAAAAACGGCTATCAACATGAAACGACTTATTACTCTGGCGCTCCTCGCCGTGGCTGTCATACTGCCGGCGTCTGCGCAAAATTATCACGAAAGCAGATACTACAACCACTGCAGCGGCAGGCTTGACTATGGCTACAAGAACAGCAACTGGTTTGATACGGGCGAGATGTATTACGGACTGAGGATTGGCCCGTCGTTCTCGAAGGTTAACTCTGACGACGCCGAACTCGACGGCGGCAACTGGCAGACGGGGCTCAACATTGCCGTGGTGATGGGTATTCCGCTTACGCCCGAGATACCGCTCTTCATCGAGACGGGACTTGCCTACACGGAGAAGGGCGGTAAGAAGAATGTGACCAGCCTCGAGGGCAAGAAGAAGATGACATACGACCTGAACTACCTCGAGATACCCATCGTGCTGAAATATGTCTACGACGTTGACGGCGACTTCACGCTGCAGCCCTACTTCGGCGGATACCTGGCCTGCGGTATCAGCGGCAAGATAAAGAACTACGGCGAGCGCAAGGCTTTCAACTCGTTCTCCGACGACGCCTTCCAGCGCTTCGACGGCGGTCTGCGCTTCGGTTTCGGTGTCGGCTACGACGTTTTTTATGCCGACCTGGCTTTCGACCTCGGCCTGTCCAACATCTGCCACGACATGTTCGACACGTCGCACAACCGCAGCCTGACGCTCAACTTCGGTGTTAACTTCTGACATTCAGACACCAGCTAGACTTTCCGGTTTCATGCCGTTCGCATTTCCGGTTAAACCATACAGCCCGCTCTTCCACAAATTAGAGGAAGAGCGGGCTTTCTTTATTTGGGGAGTATGAATAAACATCCGTTATCTTAATTGTGGCTGGAAAGTACGGCAATTGTGCTTATAGTGGACGTAAGCCCTTTTTACATAATTCTTATTGCGTGACGCCACAGGATAGGGAAATGTCCGTAAAGATTACGAATTTCCCTATCATGGTTTAGGGAAATCATTTTGCGTGGCATGTTTTTTATTGCCAACTTTGCAGCAGAGAAAAAGACACGGCGGCGACATAACGTCACAGATGTTAGAAAACGTTATCAAATACAGGTTGCGTTAAACCGTCGGAGAGTAATATAGATAACAATCACAAAAAAAACTACGGTTATGAGAAAGATTATGATTTGCATGATGGCTGTAATGACGGGCTTTACATTCGCCAGCGCACAGCCGGGCAAGCCGAAAAAGGCAAAAGGGGTTAGGAGAGTTGAAGTGGTTGCACCGGGCCACGGAGTATACGTAAGCAGGACCATTAGCGCAATACCGTCGAAGAGCATATATGTAAGTTTCAACGGACTGCAGTTCATCTACGACGAAGGTGGCAGATATTACCGTAAGCTTGCGCCTTCGAGATTCGAGATAGTACGTCCGCCGGTGGGACTTCTTGTCAAGAAGGTGTACAAGCCGAAGACTGTCAGGCGCAACAAAGAGAAACTTTATCTCTCCGACGGAGTGCTTTATAAGAAGGTGAAAACACCACACGGTACCATGTATAAGGTGGTAGGGTTCATGTAAGACGGCATCTTCATGACGCACAGGCTGTTTTCAGAATATTATTGTAAATTGTTTAAATAAAGAATAGGAGACTACATTATGAAAGAACTTAAAGTATTGGCAATGGTGATAATGCTCGCCGCCGGCATGCAGGCGGCCGCACAAAACGACACAACGCGCACCGGCAAGGCCGGCAAACCGTCGAAAGAGGAAATAATGAAGAAAAGATGGCATGCACTGGCCGGCCGGATGATGCTCACCGACAAGCAGACCGAAGAGTTGGAGGGCACATACTGCGACTACATGAAGGAACTCGCACAGCTGAGGGCTGATAAGCGCGGCGACAGAAAAGAGTCAAGGGCTGACATGGACGGAAAGAAGAATGGCAGACTGCAAATGTCTGACGAGCAGGTGGCCAAGATGACCGTCAACGGCTTCGACATTCAGCGCAAGCGCATAGACATAAAGGAAAAATACTTCAAGAAGTTCAGCAAGGTGCTCTCTGCGCGCCAGGCCAACTATCTGCTGAAGCACGGCGGAATGAAGCAGGGACAGAAAAAGCGCATGAAGAAACAGGCCGGCAAGAGAACGATGCCCCGCAAACGCCTTGCCACTGGTGTGTAAGCGATACATAGGTAGAGGCTTGACTGCCCGTCAGGCAGTTGTA
>HF986632.1 GCA_000433175.1 Prevotella sp. CAG:1058 | reverse complement strand
TTGGCCAAAAGGGTCAAAGTCGCGTGGCTTTTCCACAAAGGGCTAACTGGGTCGGTACAAAGTTAATAAATTTTGCGAAGAAAACAAAATATAAAGGAATATTTTTCTAAAATTTTGTATGGTCATTATGGTCTCCGCAGCACAGCTTTCCAAAAGCTTATCTTTCAGCTTGCGAAAGGTTACCTTTTACGCTGCAAAAGCTTACCTTTTACAGGCCAAAAGACAAGCTTTTATAATATGTTTGAATATCAAGATGTTACACTGCCGTTAAAAGACGTTGTTTCCGAAGCCTGATTCACGGTGGCGGATTTTGCTTTTTCAGGCTTTTCCCTTTACCTCTTTTTTAGTACCTTTGCCTGCATAATATGGAGACAACACAATATCTTGACGACGCCGTGGCACTGCTACGGCAGCTCATTGCCACACCGTCGGTGAGCCGCGACGAAGCACGCGCCGCCGACATTATAGAGGAAACCCTGCGCGGTTACGGCTTTAATGCCGTGCGCGAGGGCAACAATGTGTGGTCAGTAGCACCGGGGTACGACGCCGGAATGCCGACCTTGCTGCTTAACGCCCATGTAGACACGGTCAAGCCTGTAAGCTCATGGACGCGCGACCCGTTCAGTCCTGACATCGACGGCGACCGTCTTTACGGCCTTGGCAGCAACGACTGTGGGGGCGGACTGGTGGCTCTTTTGCAGGCGTTCCGTTACCTGGCGGGGCACAGCCAGCCCTATAATCTGGTATATCTGGCCTCTGCGGAGGAGGAGGTCTCCGGCCGCGACGGCATCAGCCGCGCACTGCCCCTGCTGCCGGAGGTGAGCATGGCCATTGTAGGAGAACCTACCGGTATGCAGCCGGCTGTGGCTGAAAAGGGGCTTATGGTTGTCGATGCGGTGGCCCGTGGCAAGTCGGGGCATGCGGCGAGGGGCGAGGGTGTCAATGCAATATACGAGGCTTTGGACGACTTGTGCTGGCTGCGGTCGTACCGTTTCGACAAGGTCAGTCCGCTGCTCGGCCCGACGCTGATGACCGTGACCGTGCTTTCGGCCGGCACGCAGCACAACGTTGTGCCCGACGAGTGCCGCTTCACGATAGACATAAGGACCAACGAGTACTATACGAACGAGGAGGTTTTCGAGTTTCTCGGTACCAAGTTGAAGAGCGAAGTCAAGGCACGCTCGTTCCGGCTGTCGTCCTCGTCGATTGATATGGATAACCCCGTCGTGCGCCGTTGCGTCGGGGTGGGCATGGTTCCGTTCGGCTCGCCCACACTGTCAGACCAGGCGCTGATGCCGTTCCCGTCGCTGAAGCTGGGGCCGGGAGAGTCGTCGCGTTCGCATTCGGCTGACGAATATATATGTATAAGCGAAATAGAAGAGGCCGTGCAGACGTACGTCCGTCTGCTTGACGGTCGGGAGATAGTATAGTCAGGGCGTCGGAGGCAAGCCATGTTGCCAGACCTTGTATTATTATAAAGTAAAAGCCAGCCCCGCTTACGTGCCGTAACCCGTGTCATGGGTTATCGTGATGCGTAAGCGGGGCTGGCTTTTTACCGTTCCCCAGGGCGGCCGGTCGTGTCTGTCTTAAGTGTTACGGCCGTCCGTCCTGTGGCTTTTGTGCCTGTCTGGCTTGTTCTTCTTTCTTCAGGTTGTCAACGAACAGCAGCAACCGGTTGGTTATGTTGACGTCGCTGACGCCGCTGTCGAAGTCAAGCGAGAGAATGTTCATGTCGGGGAAAAACGACTTGATTTTCTTCTCTATGCCTTTTGATACAATGTGGTTGGCTATGCAGCCGAACGGTTGCAGGCTGACTACACTTCTCACTCCCTGGCGTGCGCACGACATGATTTCTGCCGGCAGCAGCCACCCTTCGCCGAACTGTGCGCTTAGGGTGATTACCTTGCGTGCCTCGTCGGCTTCGGCAAAGATGTCGTTGAACGGCGTGAAGTGGCGGAATGCAGAGGCTGCGCGGTTTACACGGTCAATGTGTTTGCGTATGCGCTTGTACACAATGCCGTAGACAAGGTCAGACAAATTCCTGCGGCTGAGGTGGTCAGCCTCGTCAACACGCCTGTTTACGAAGCTCTGCATGAAGAAGTCCAGCAGTAGCGGGGGCACTATCTCGACGCCCTGTGATATGAGCCAGTCGGTCACATTCTTCTGGGCGAAGGGGTTAAACTTCAGGAAAATCTCGCCTACCACGCATGTTCTTGGGCACTGGCGGTCGTCGCATATTCGGTTGAATTCGGTTGCAGCCATCGTCAGATAGCTTACCAGGTCGTCGTGCCTGCCTTCGAGTATGAGGCTCTCGCCCGCCTGCAAGTATAGCGAACGCAGCCTTGCGGCCTGTCCGGGCTGCTTCTCGCGCGGCACCGAGGCGTAGTAGAATTTGGCGATGCAGTCGCTGTAAAGTATGGCGTAAAGTGCAATGGGCAACACTTTCATCCAGTTTATGTGGAAACCGGGTTGGTGGTTCTTGATGGAACTGCCGAAGGTGAACGCCACTACGGGCACTTCGGCGAAGCCGGCGTCGACCAGTGCCTTCTTGATAAGCGCAAGGTAGCTGCTTGCACGGCACTGTCCGCCGGTCTGGGTCATGGCTACGGCGGTCTTGCCGGGGTCGTACTTGCCGCTCTTGAAGGCTTTTATAATGTCGCCGACGATGAGCGTTGCAGGGTAGCACACTTCGTTGTTTGCGAATTTCAGTCCCCATTCGCACGACTCGGTGTCGCTTATCGGCAGGTTGTCCACGTCGTATCCAGCGACTCTCAGTATTGCCGGAATCAGCGGCGATATGAACGGCGTGAAGTATGGTATGAGTATTTTTCTGCCGCGGCAGGCGTCGTCAAAGGGCGGAGTAGTCCTGAACTCTGCCTGGCGGCGGCCGTTATCGTTCTTGCTGCCTGCCAGTTTAATGCTCTCGATGAGCGAGCGCACGCGCAGTTTCATCGAGCCTATGTTGTTGATGTCGTCCAGCTTCAGCAGGGTAAGCACTTTGCCGTGGCGCGACAGCAGGTCGCGTACTTCATCGGTGAGGAAGGCGTCAGGACCGCAGCCGAACGACGTCATCTCGACAAACTCCATGTCTTTCTGCCTTGTACACCACTTGGCCGCTTCCAATATCCTGTTGGGGTAAGCCCATTGTGAGAGGTAGTGGGCGTCGTCTACCGTCACGTGTTTGCCGCGCACGATGTCGTCGGTCACCACGTAAAGGCCCATGTCGGCGAGCATGTCTGACACCTTGTGCTGTATCAGCATGTCGGCGTGGTAGGGCCGTCCGGCCAGCAGTATGGTCAGCGCCCCGTGCTTGCGCGCCTCATTGTAGACGTGTTCGTTGTAGCTTACAATGTCTTTAACGTATACTTCCTGCGCAGCAGCAGCGTGGCTGAAGGCACGGTTTATGGTTTTGTCGGTTACTCCGAGCGAACTCAGGTAGTCGCGGCACTGCTTGTACAGCAGGCGTTTGTCCTTGAACGAGATTGTAGGCGAGTCGATGGGTACGCCGCCGCCCTGTACGCTTTTTACGACTTCGGCGTATCCGGTCACTATCGGGCAGTTGTAGCTGTTTTGCTCCTTGTCCTGCCGTTCGTAAACTACGAAGGGCATGAATATGCGGTCGACGCGGCTGTCGATGAGGTCTTGTATGTGGCTGTGTACGAGCTTGGCAGGGAAACAGATGTTGTCAGACATAACCATGCACGCGCTGTGTTCGTAGGCTGAGAACTTTGACGGCGACGAAAGGCGCACGTCGATGCCGCACGAGGTGAACAGTGTATGCCAAAACGGGTAGTCTTCGTACATGTTAAGGCAGCGCGGTATGCCGATGGTCATGCGCGGCGAGCCTTTTACACCTTCGTGGTCGAAGAGCAGCGAGTTCTTCTTGCGGTAAGCGTTGAGGCCGGCCTCGTGCTTGTCGGAACCGTTGTTTGTGAACACACGCTCGCATCGGTTGCCCGAAAAGTATTCATGTCCGTTGTCGAAACGGTAGCGTACCACGAGGCATTGGTTGTCGCAGCCGTGGCAGTGTAGTTCCTTCTGCGTGTATGAGGCTTTAGCCAGCATGTCGTCGAGCGTCGAGCCGCCGTGGCAGTTCTTGCTGGCGTATATGGCGCAGCCGTATGCACCCATCAGTTCAGGCATGTCGCAGCGTGTCACTTCGGTGCATGTCAGCAGTTCGAGGGCGCGCACCACGGCGTCGTTGCGCATCGTGCCGCCCTGTACGACGATGTGGTCGCCCAGTTGTGAGACGTCCTTCAGCTTGAGTACCTTGTACAGGCAGTTTTTCACTACGGAATAGGCCAGTCCTGCGGCAATGTCGTTGATGCCTGCGCCTTCGCGCAGTGCCTGCTTCACTTTCGAGTTCATGAACACCGTACAGCGTGTGCCCAGGTCGCAAGGGGTGGTTGAGCGGCATGCCGCTTCAGCGAATTCGTGTGCCGTATGGCCGAGAGTCTTGGCAAAAGTTTCGATGAACGAGCCGCAACCCGACGAGCAGGCTTCGTTTATCTCGATGCGGTCTATGATGCCGTTGTTTACGAATATTGCCTTCATGTCTTGTCCGCCGATGTCGAGGATGAACGAAACGTCAGGGTCGAGATGGCGGGCGGCTGTGTAGTGGGCTATTGTCTCGACAATGCCAGCGTTCATCTGGAAGGCCGCCTTGATGAGGTCTTCGCCGTAGCCCGTTGAGCAACTGCCGGCCACGCGCATGTTTATGCCTCGCTTGTCGCATTGCTCTTTCAGTTTACTGAGTCCTTCTTCGACTGTTTTTACCGGGTCGCCGTTGTTGGTGTTGTAGTATGAATAAATGATGTTGAGGCGTGTGTCGGTGACAACTATCTTAGTTGTCGTAGAGCCGGAGTCGATGCCTATGTACACTTCGGTGGCCTGTCTGTCGTCATGCGTTGGCCAATTGTCGGGCAGTGTGCTGTCGGCTGTTGTTTGCAGGCTCGGAATGTTGTGCCCGTCCATGCGCTGCAACCATTCATCATGTTCTTTCTCGTTGGAAAAAATCGGGCGTAGCTTCCTGCTAAGTGTGCTCTCCTGATTGTAGGTTTTGCCCAGTTCGGCAATGATATCCGACAGGCGGCGCGGCTGGCTGGAGCCGTTGTCGGTCATAGCGGCACCAAGCGCTGGCAGGAGATTGCCATTTTCAGGCAGGATGAAGTCGTCGTCTGTAAGTGAAAGGTAGTTCATGAAGGCTGTGCGTAGCGAGCGCATGAAGGTAAGCGGACCGCCGCATACGAGTACGGGTGGCTCGATTTTGCATCCGTGGGCGAGCGTGACGACCGTCTGCACGGCTACCGCATGGAATATGGAAGCGGCTATGTCGGCGCGGCTTACGTTGCGGGCGATAAGGTTTTGTATGTCTGTCTTGCAGAAAACACCGCAGCGTGAGGCTATTGGGTATGTCCTTGCGGAGTTTGACGCAAGGCGGTCAAGCTCGTCAACGCTTACGTTAAGCAGTACTGCCATCTGGTCGATGAAGGCTCCCGTACCACCTGCACAGTTGCCGTTCATTCTCAGGTCGGTAGCACGGCCTTCGTTGAAGAACACAACTTTGGCGTCTTCGCCGCCGATATCGATAAGCGTAGCCGTGCCAGGGTAGAGGCTTTGTACGGCCTTCGTGGCTGCGACAACTTCCTGTACGAACGGCAACCCGTACTTCTCGGAGAAGCCCATGCCTACCGAACCGGTCATTTTTATGTCTGCCTCTATGTCGCCACAGTGGTCTTTCATTTCTGTCATGAGGTTTGCAACCACTTCTTTTGCATTGGCGTTATGGCGCCGGTAGCGAGAAAACAAGATTTTTCCACTGTTGTCAGTCGCTACGATTTTCACAGTGGTCGAGCCTATGTCTATTCCTGTTTTTAACATTGAGAATATCTTTGATTCGTTTTTATACGGTGCAAAAGTACTAATTTACATTGTTATGACGTTATCCGAAAAGGCTTAAAAAAGTTCAAAATTACACATATTTACACAATACTTTGAAGTATTATATCCTATATTGCTTTCATTCTTTATTATCAGCGGCACTTGTTATGTGGATGTATTTTACCTTATTGTTGTCGGTCTGAAGTAGTGGTATAGTGTGCTGCTGTGGAAGTTTTTCAGATGCTGATTGACAGGAACAGCGCACAAAAAAAGTCTGCCGGCTGATGGTGTTAACATCGTCGGCAGACTTTTGTTATCTGTGTTTATTCTTTTGTAAGGCTTGCGGGTTATCGTGTCAGCCCAAGACAGCCTTACCGCTGCATGCAATACATGCTGCGTAGTGTTAGATGTTGTCTTCGATGAGGTTCTCGCCGGTCATGTCGGCAGGCTGCTCGAGTCCCATTATGTGGAGGATTGACGGAGCCACGTCGGCCAGGCGGCCGTTCTTCACGGTAGCGCTGTTGTTGTCGGTAACGTAGATGAACGGTACTGGATTGAGCGAGTGGGCTGTGTTGGGTGTGCCGTCAGCGTTGATGGCGTTGTCGGCGTTGCCGTGGTCGGCTATGATGATTGCCTCGTAGCCGTTTGCCTTTGCTGCCTCGATAACGTCCTTGACGCAGTGGTCAACGGCCCATACGGCCTTGGCTATCGCGTTGTAAACTCCGGTGTGGCCTACCATGTCGCCGTTGGCGAAGTTGACAACGATGAAGTCGTACTCCTGCGTGTTGATGGCACCGACGAGCTTGTCCTTAACCTCGTATGCGCTCATCTCGGGCTTCAGGTCGTATGTGGCAACCTTAGGAGAGGGTACAAGGATGCGGTCCTCGTTCTCGAACGGAGCCTCGCGGCCGCCGTTGAAGAAGAATGTCACGTGGGCATATTTCTCCGTTTCGGCTGTGTGCAGCTGCTTCTTGCCCTGCTTGCTGAGGTATTCGCCAAGTGTATCCTGTACATTCTCCTTGGGGAAGAGGATGTGTACGCCCTGGAATGATGCGTCGTAAGGAGTCATGCAGTAATACTGAAGGTCCTTGATGGTGTGCATTCCCTCTTCGGGCATGTCCTGCTGTGTGAGCACCTGGGTAAGCTCCTTGGCGCGGTCGTTGCGGAAGTTGATGAAGATAACAACGTCGCCTTCCTGTATGGTTCCGTCAACAGTGGAGTTGTTGATGGGCTTGATGAACTCGTCTGTCACGCCCTCGGCATAGCTCTCCTCCATGGCCTTGACCATGTTGTCAGCCTGTTTGCCCTTGCCTTCTACGAGAAGGTCGTATGCTTCCTTGACACGGTTCCAGCGCTTGTCGCGGTCCATTGCGTAGAAGCGGCCTATGATGCTGGCTATGTGGGCTCCGTTCTTTGAGCATGCGTCTTCTATTTCCTTGATGAAGCCTGCACCGCTCTTCGGGTCGGTGTCGCGGCCGTCCATGAAGCAGTGTACGTATGTATCCTTGAGTCCGTATTCCTTTGAAATCTCAATGAGCTTGAACAGGTGGTCGAGTGACGAGTGTACGCCTCCGTTGCTTGTCAGACCCATGAGGTGGAGCTTCTTGCCTGTCTTCTGTGCGTAGCTGTATGCGTTTACTATTTCGGGGTTCTTTAGTATTGAACCGTCCTTGCATGCGCGGTTGATTTTGACCAAATCCTGATATACTATTCGTCCGGCGCCGATGTTGAGGTGACCAACTTCCGAGTTACCCATCTGTCCGTCTGGCAGGCCTACGTCCTCGCCTGAGGCCTGGAGCTGTGAGTGAGGGCTTACAGCGTTAAGATAATCGAGGTAAGTTGTAGGCGTGTTGTAGATTACGTCGCCTTTGCCGTGCTGTCCGATACCCCATCCGTCGAGTATCATCAATAATGCTTTCTTTGCCATAATCTTTTAATCTTAAAAACTGGTGCAAAGGTAATGCAAGTCGAGCGAAGTGCAAAATAAATGTGAGAGAAACGAACATTTATTTTCACTTCCGAGGCGCCGCTTACATTATTTAAAGGTAATGCAAGTCGAGCGAAGTGCAAAATAAATGTGAGAGAAACGAACATTTATTTTCACTTCCGAGGCGTCGCTTACATTATGTAAAGGTAATGCAAGTAGGCTGAAGTGCATAATGTGTGTCGGTAAATAGAACATATTACTTGAGCGTTTTGCTTGTCAAATATGTTAATTTGCGGATGATAAACCAAAAGGTCGTGTTTTGTCGTGTAAAAGGTAACCTATTGTCGTGTAAAAGGTATCCTTTTGCACGATGAAAGGTAAGCTTTCGCATTGCCGTTGTATTTTCTTATTTTTTAAGCTGTCAGTCTTTTGATTACCAGTGACTTTTCTTTGGATAACATGAGCTAAGGACGTGCATTCTTTTCTGTTGTTTTCCCTCTCTTCGCTGCTTTATAATCATAAAAAAATCCCGACCATTTTAGTGGCCGGGATTCTTTTTGACTGTTTTTGCAAGTTTATTTACCTGCAAATCAGTATCTGAATTATACCATGAGAGGCTTATTTGTTCATGAACTTCTTGCCGTTCTGGATGAGGATGCCCTTTGCGTCCTTAGAAACACGCTGTCCGCTGATATTGTAAACAGGAGCGTTCGGGTCAGCCTTGACATTGTTGTCATTAACGACGTTTTCGATACCTGTTGGAACATCGTCCAAAGTTGCAGTACCCTGGAGGATGATGATAGGAGACTCTGACTCAACGCCGCGTCCTGATACCTTCAGCACTGCCCAACGGCCTTCGCCTGCATTGATAGGATTAGCTGTGAAGTTAAGCAGGTTGAATCCGCTGCCTGACTGCTCCCAGTATTCAGTGTTGTTAGTAGGAGTGAGGTTCAGCCACTCGCTGTCGTCGTTAGTCTCAACCATTTCGATGATGTAGCCGCCATCTTCCCAAGGTGTAGCAGTTGACACGTAGAGTGATACGTCTGCTCCGCTTTCGAGGTAGCTGTCAGCACCATTCTCTGAGATGCGCAGTACGTTTGAGTTGGGGAACTCCTGTATATCGCCAGTTGCCTGGTCAGTGTAAGTCAGGTCGGTCTGAACGAATACGTTGTCTGTCAGGGCAGTGAAAGTAATTGGAATAGACAGTACGCCTGCATACATCACTTCCTTAGTTGTTCCGTCTTCACGCTTTGTCAGCATTACACCGCTTTCTACGTCAAGCGGAGCGGTAACTTCAGTGCCGTCTGCCTGGAATCCGTAGAGACCCAAGTCTACACCTTCCTGGTCGAAACCTGTTACCATGATAGTGAAGCCTTCATTGATGATGATCGGTTCTACCATTTCACCCCAAACAGGGTCATCAACGACATTCTCGAACTTGATTGTCCAAAGTGACGGAGTGCCAAATGGCTCAAGGTAGTTAGTGTTGTTCCTATTGATAAGGTCTTCCTGCTTTACAGTGAACTCAGCTATCATGTTGCCGCTGTCGCCAACAATTTGCATAGTCAGGGCTTTGTCACCCAATGGGTTCTGGTTGTTATTTGCAGAAATACCCGGGATGAAGATGTTCTCAATATAGAGAGGTGACATTGGTTTCGTGTAGTGCTGTGCAAAACCGAATGATTTTGTTACAACGTCAACCGTATCCTTTGTACCGTCTTCATTGTCGATAATATCAAAAACGCTTGCGTCGCCGGTTCCCCATAAATATTGAGTGCTCATGAATCCGCTTGTTCCGTAAATCTGACGGCCGATGTGCGGGTCAGCGTATGTAAGTGCTGACAAGCGGTCAACTGAAATGATACCGTTCTGGTTGTATGAACTTGGCAGTGTATAGCTGTCAGCTCCATTCAGTACAGGTGCAGGCACGTACCTAATGCCGTCTGCACCGTTTGAAGGCATACCGATCCATACGAAGTTGTTGTTCTCGTCAACAAGTCCGAGTTCGTTTGCGTTATTACCGTTCCATGTCCATGTTGCAGAGAATGGATTCTCGTTCATGTTGGTGAAAGTACCAGACATAAGTCCGGGAATGTTTACGAATGTTGCCTGGTAACCCATGTCATCTAGATTGTAACCCATGTAAAGGGCACCTGATGGCACTGTGTAGTAGTTGCCGTTGTAAATAGACTTTTTCGGCATGTCTGCTTTTGTTGCAGCTTGGAAAACCTTATTTACAGGCATCGGAGCTTTTACTCTTTCGAGACCTACCATCGGAGCACTTGTCTGTGCCTGGGCAAAGCTCATGGCTGACGCCATGAGGACTGTCATTGTAAATAATGCTCTTTTCATAATTGTAAAATTTATTAGTTAATTGTAAGATTTACTTCTGTTCCGTTAGCGTCTTTCAGCTTGATTGTTGACATGTTGAATCTTGATGATGTCGCTGAAACAGCGAAGTCTGTTGCGAAGACATTCAGCAAGTCCTGGATAGCCGGGAAGGTTGTCAACATTTTTTGAGACTCTTCGTTGACAGGATCTGCAATTGCGAATGTATATCCTGTCTCCGACGGTGTGATGTTGATGTTGTACTTGTAGTCTTTTGTCTGCCTGTTTGCCGTGATGTTGATGGCGCAAATGTACCCGTTGTTCTCGTATTTGAACGCAAGGTCATTAAAAGTACCTCTCGCTGCGGTTAGGGCAGTTCTCAAAGCTTCATACTTTTCCTTGACGTTGTCAGACATTTCTGATGTTCTTGTGAGAACCCACTCTCTGCCGCTTTCTTCCATAACCCATGTGAAGAATTCTTTCGGCTGGTCGCCTTCGAGGATGTATTCCGGATTTTCTACACCGGTAAACAGATCACGCTCTTCATCGTATACGAACTCCTGGGCTTCTTTGCCGTCGGGCGCGTTGAGCGCGTCACGGAAGCGGAGGTAATATTTACCGCCGCGTTTTGTGACGAGGAATGTGTGAAAGCTTTCGTCGCTTATTGCATCTCCGTCATACGGGTAGATGTTGCAGATACCTGTGCTTGCGTTTGCCACTTTCATTACACTGTCGCCTAATGTAAGCATGCACACGTTAGGAGCTTTTGATGAGAATACGCGGTTCCTGAAATCTTCGATGTCGTTGATGTATGTCTCGAAGTCGGTGCCTTCGTCAAGACGTGTGAGTCTTGTGTATGTACCGCGCTTCTTGCCTTTCAGCATAACGAACTCTCCGTTCTCTGGCACGTCGATCATAACGAACTCATAGTCGCCTTCAAGGCCTACACCAGTCTCGTCTGTAGATGTGCTGGGTACGTCCTCTGGTGATGAGAATACGTGTATGCACTCGTTATAGGTATCGAATGTAAGCACAGGACCGTTGTCCGTAATTATTTCCCATGAAGAAGTGTCCTCCATGTATTGGTCGGCAGGTGTGCAGAACTGGTTCTTCATGCCGACTGTTACTGACAGGTTGGGTTCGAACTTGGCTAACAGAAGATAGCCAAGTCCCTTCGGGGCTGCTGTCTGAGATGTGGGGTAGTATTCCATAGCCCAACCAGCTGTTGCTGATGACAGACGCTCTGTATACGTCTTTGCAGCTTCGTCCAGTCTTACCGGGGCTGATGAGCCGAAGATATCGTCTTCTTCGCTGACACAGCCTGTAAATGTTAAGGCTGAAGCTACGCAAAGTGACGCAAATAATATCTTTTTCATAATCTGTGAATCTCTTTAAATTTGTTATAACAGTTGTTTATTGCTGAAGTGCTTCAAACTTGTTAACCTCGTCGAGCAGTACCTCCATCAAGGTCTTTGATGGATTTTCCTCTGACGGTGCAGTCAGCTTGTTAACAAGATGTCCGTCCTCGATGACAAAATTGCCGTCTGCATCTGTCACCCATTCGCGGTTTTGTACTTCTCGGCGAAGTTGGTCAAGGTCAACGTTGAAGTTGTCTTTCAGCCATGTGCGTACTAAGTCAAGCTTTTGCAGGATGACTTCTTTGCCATTTACTCCGTCTTGTTCCAGATAAATCATCTTTCCGTTTTCGTCGAGCAACGGATTGCCGTCTGCATCGCGCGAGATGACTTTGCGTACTACGTTATAGCCTGTAACTGAACCTGTAGAACTCTTTGTTCCGTCGCTTACATAGTAACCTACAGAGTCTCTGTTGGCTCCAAGTGCCACGCACCTCTCATAGTAACTTGCATCAATTTCAGTCTCTTCCCAGTCGAATGATGCTGTGTTGAGCATGTTGGTCCAAGTTATAGTGTCCTTTACAATGTAGTTTGCGAGGACTTCAACCCAGTCTTCACGAATTTGTGACTGTGCGTAGGGTGAAACGAAGCCTTCTGCCAACGCGATAGAGTCTTGCGTATCTTGCCAGTTTACGGCATTGTACAGACCTTGAGAAATCAGTGAGAACGATGTCGGGTAGGTGTAGTTCTGTGCCAAGATGTGGCCGAACTCGTGGTGCATCGTCTTAAAGAAGTTCTCGTTCAGCTTGTCGATGTTGTTCACATCAAGCTCATTTGCTCCGTAAAGTGTGATCTTAAGTCCACCTTCAGCCTCTCCCAATGTCTCTGTACCAGATACAGGGTTGTATGACTTAGAGCCGATTACGTGTATGATACGCGGGCTGTAAAGTTTGAGGAATTCCTGTCCCGCGCATACTTCGTATGATTGGTACCACAAGTATTTTGCAAGTACGGCGAGCTGCTTGCTCTTGTCGTATGAAGCTGGAACAAGGTTTTTCTGCATGTCAGAGCCGATGTCTTCCATCTTGTATACGTAACGCAGGTTGTACGGTTCACGGAAACTTTCAATACAGAATGTATCGAGCGGGAACGTCACTGAGCTACGGTCGAGCGGATACACTTTAGTGTCGAAGATAGACGGATCAAATTCGTCGTCCGAGCACGATGTGGTAACGCCAAGGGTAAGCAGCGCAGCAGCTGCTATCGTGAAAAATCTATATTTAATTTTCATTTTCATTTCTCCTTTCCGTTAATTATTTTTCTGATTTCTTCATGTATTCAGATGCGGCGCCCTGATTCATGTTATTGGTGTTTACCCAAGAAGATTCAAGTCCTGCTGATATGACTTCCTGCGGAAGCTCCAATGCACGGCGCGGATCGTTCCACTTAAGTTCGATAACCTTTCCTTCGCGGCCAACCTTGTGTGAATACTCGATGCCGAAGCGTTTCAGGTCGAAGAAGCGGAGACCGTCAAAGAGAGTTTCGAACCTGCGGTAGAGGTTGAGGCAGTTCATGTAAGGTGTGAGATCCTCCGGAATGACGAAACTGCTGCTCATGTTCTGAGTAAAGTTCCAGTTCTCGAAGCAGTTCGGGTTGGCTGTTACAGAGAAGTATCCCTGGATGATGTCATCAGTCAGTTCCTTCAGACCATTGCCTGAACCACCGTAGTGAGCCTGGTTTGCCTCGTCGAATGTCTGGATGCTCTTTACGTATGCAGCCATGTCTGCAACGAAACCTGTTTTGTCATGCCTTCCGAGAAGTTTAGCTTCTGCACGCTCAAGAAGCAGCTCAGCAGCTGTAAATTCGCGGCGGATAATGTTAGGATAACCTACATCTGAAACTTTGTCCGTGTACTGGAATTGCTCACCAACCTTGGCTGGGTAGAATCCATATTCAGCGTTGCTGTATCCTGAGAATGCGTAACCTGCAACCATCGCTGTCGGCATGATTGTCCAACCCCATGTAGGTCCCATATACCAGATTGTCTCTGTAAGAGGCTTGCCTGACCATGTGAAGCGCAAGCCCGGCTGTGCGTGGCGGGCAAGAACAGAGCTTGTTGCGATGAGCATCAGGTTGTTCTTTGAATCAGGATCCTGCCAAACGTTGGCATAGTCGTCCATGTACGTACATTCTGTGAATCCGTCGTATGTCATGAGCATGCCGTTTGTTGTTCCATCACCTGCACCGAGAACGGCGTCTGCATGTTCGATGACTTTTTCGTAGTCACGCTTGTACAGGTAGAAACGGGCAGCGAAAGCGTGTGCGGCATTAACGTTAAAGTGCCACTTCGGCTTCTGGTAGTTGATGTCAGATATGTATTTAAGTCCTTCCTCGAGGTCGGTCTGTATCTTATCGTAAACATCAGCAACGTTGCCACGGTCGTATTGCGGGCTTACCGTCGTCTCAGGTTCCGTGATGTAAGGAATACCTATATCATGCTTGCTTGCCTCTGCGTCTTTGTATGCCTGAGAGAATACGTTTACGAGGATGAAGTGGTGGTATGCTCTTATGAGCAGAGCCTCTCCTCGTGCTGCACGCATCTTGTCGCTCTCTACTCCTCCGTTCTCGGCAATAATTTTCTCCATGCTCTGCAGCGCCTGGTTGGCTGTTGCTATAGCGTGGTAATGCTGCTGCCAAAGGAATGAGGGAGTATCCTGTGTCTGTGAAGACTTACCCTGCTCGAAGCTGAACAGCTCTTCATCGGTCCTGTCGTAATACGGCAGGTTATAGTAAATCTCGTCTTTATCCGCATCTTCGTCAACAGGGGCGTGAGGCGCGTTATTGTCGATGATGTTGTCGCCGGATATTTCGCAAAGCCATCCGTAGTTCGCCTCTGAATATCCTGTGGCGAGGAATGCGACAACCTGCGATTCTGTTTTAAGTTCTACACGCTCGTCGGGCTCTTTGTCGAGGAAACTGTCCGTGCATGAGGACAATGCAAAAGCGACTCCAAGCGAGCATGTCAGATACTTTATATATTTCGTTTTCATTTTCTGCAAAATTGTTTTATTTGTTTCTTATTCATTAATCCCTTATGTGCCATGCCGGCACTTCAGGGCTTAAAGCTGATTCTTGACTATCAGATACCAAGTCTCAATGTGAATGTGAACTGCTTAGGCATAGGTGTTGCCACACCACCAGAGTTTACGAATTCCGGATCCTGTCCGTTGAGCTTCTTGTCTGAATAGAGCAGGAACAAGTTGGTCGCGTCAAGTTTAACAGATGCTGTGCTGAGTCCAATCTTGTTGAGGAACTTCTTCGGCAGGTCGTATGTCAGTGAAACGTCCTTCAGACGGATGAATCCGCCGTCTGCCACGCGGGCTGTCGAGTAGTTGTATGCGTTGTAAGCGTAAGACAGGTTGTTGTCATTGATGTACTGGCGCATACTTGCGATTGTCGGGATGTCTGTGTGAGCCTCGTCACCAGGAACTGCCCAACGGTTCTTGAACTCCTTAGGCATTGCCGACATGTCTGAGTATGCTGCCGAGAATACCGGGTCGAGACGAATCTTGTTGCCGAACGAGTAGGTGATGAAGATGTTCAGACGCCAATTCTTGTATGTAAGGGTGTTGTTGAATCCACCTGTGATTGTAGGCTCTGTCGGACCTTCATACTTAAGGTAGTCAATCTTGTCGTACTCCTGGAAGTTGATGTCGGTCGTTGTTATTTCGCCGTCCTCGTTGATGAACTGCGGTATACCTTCGTCGTTAAGGCCTACGAACGGGATTGAGAACAACGCTGACACAGGATAGCCCTGGCGGAAGTGGGTCGTACTTGTACCTGTAATGAGGTCGATTACGCTTGAACGTGAATCGAGGTCTGTGATCTCGTTGGTAGCGTAAGAGAAGGTAAGGTCGCTGGTCCATGAGAAGTCTTTCTTCTCGATGTTGCGTGTTGAAAGAGTAGCTTCGACACCGCTTGACTTCATTGTTGCAACGTTTGCATACTTGGCGATGATACCTCCGACGCCCTGGGTCTCGATGATACCGATAAGGTCGTAGTTGTTACGCCAGTATATGTCGAAGTTTAAGTTGATGCGGTTGCGGAGGAAACCAGCGTCGAGACCGAAGTTGATTTCGTGTTTCTTCTCGTAATTGAGCTCGTCGTTTGCGAGGTCGTTCAGATAGAGGCCCGTCTCAACCTGGTCACCCTGCGGACGCCAAATGTTTGTAGCGTAGATTACGGGGAGGGCGTTTGTAACCCATGACGGACCGCGGTCGGCTGTCAGTGAGTATGAAGCACGCAGACTCAAGTGTGAGATTGCTCCTTCAGTTTTCTGCATCCAACGCTTGAAGAATTCTTCTTCGTGTGCGTTCCATGCGCCTGATACGTTCCATGTAGGCAACCAGCGTGCGCTGCGGCTGCGGCCCAGCTTGTTAGAACCTTCGTAACGGCCTGTCAGGTTGATGGTGTAACGGCCCTTGTAAGAGTAGTTACCGCTGAGGAAGTATGCGAGGTTGCGGGTCCATGCGCGTGAGAACGAGCTGAGCACCGTACCTTCTTCCTTGGCCTGCTTGTAGAATTCAGGAGTAATGGTGACAAGACGTCCGTTGTTGTAGTCAACACCGTAGTCAGAGTGCATCATCTGGTCGTTGTCCGTACGGTTTGCCTCCATACCTCCGAAGAGGTTCATGATGTGTGTGTCGTTCCATACCTTGTTGTACTGTACGGTACCACGGAAGTCGAACTGCTTGACTGTATAGTCGTCACGTGTGTAGATACCGCCGGTAGGCATTACAGAGATAGGCAGTGAGTTGGGTTTGTCCGGATCCTGATAGAGGTACGGGTTGCTGTACATGATGTTCGGGTCGTCGACACCTGCGCGGTAAGCTTCTGCCTGGTTAGACTCGTTGAGGATGAAGTGCTCCTGTGAAGTCTTTTGTACGCGGTATGCACCCAGTAAGTGGAACTCAAGGCCGAGTATAGGCTTCCATGAGAGTTCGCCCTGGAACTTCATGTCGGCTACTGAAAGGTCGATGTAGTTGTTGTCGAGCTCCTTGAAGATGTTGAACGGAGCGTAGTTACGAGTATATGTCTCGTTGGGGTCGAGCGTACGCGATGTATTCATGGCGTAGCTGAAGGGGTTGATGTCGAAGCTACGGTTTACTGAACCGTCAACCACGTTGGTCGTACGGGCAAGTGTACCCGGAGCCTTCTGGTCACGGTAAGAACCGTTGGTGAGGATTGACAACGACAGGTTCTTCGAGAGGTTGAACGTAGCGTTCATGTTGGCGGTATAGCGCTCAACTTCGCTGTCCTTTGTCCATCCCGGGTCGTTCATTACAGAGATAGATGCGTAAAGTGCAGCCTTGTCCGAACCTGAAGAAATGCTGACAGAGTGGTTCTGTACGATGTTGCTGTTGAACAGGAGGTCGAACCAGTCTGTGTTGCGGAACTCGGCCTTCTGCAGGTATTGGTTCATTGCAGCCTCGGTGTAGGGAAGTCCGAACTGGCCGTTGGTCTTGTCGTACTGGGCGATGAGGTTGTACATCTTACCGTAAAGGCCGGATGTAGAGCTGTTGGCGAGTGTCGAGAACTCGAGCCAGCCTTTCTCTTCCATTTCCTTATATATACCCATCTGCTCCTGAGAGTTGCTGATGTTGTACTGGCTGTAGCTAGGCTTCAGACGGTATGTGAATTCGCCTGTATAGTTTACGGTGCTGCGGCCTGCCTTACCACGCTTGGTGGTGATGACTACAACACCCGCCATGGCGCGTGCTCCGTAGATAGACGTAGCCGAACCGTCCTTAAGTACCTGGAAGCTCTCGATGTCGTCTGCGCTGAGACCTGCGATGGCGTTAGAAATCAATGTAACGGCATCTCCTGAAGAAAGGTCGTCTGCGCTGACGTCAACGGCGTCTTCCTGGATGACTCCGTCAATGACCCACAGAGGCTTGGAGTCACCGTAGATTGATGTGGCACCACGGACGCGGATTTTCGGTGCAGTACCGAATGTACCCGACACGTTCTGCACTGACACACCTGAGATACGGCCTTCGAGTGCGCGACTCACGTCGGCAATACCGTCAAGTTTCGCCTTGTCGGCGTCGATTTTAGCCGTGGCTCCGGTGAAGAGGCGCTTGTCCATCTTCTGCATACCGGTTACTACCACTTCGCCAAGTGCATGGCTAGTGGGCGTAAGCATGATTTTCATGCCATCTTTTGCGGTGGCTTCTGTTTTCTCATAACCTACGTACGTTATCACAAGTGTCTTGCCAGCCGATGATTTCAAGGAGAACTTACCGTCAATGTCGGTCACGGCTCCGGTCTTAGTGCCTTTAATGAACACTGAAGCGCCGATTACCGGTTCTCCATTCTCATCGACAATTGTGCCTTGCACGCTGGCGTTCTGGGCAAACGCTATGTTTGCCGATAGCACTGCGCAGAGCAATGTCAGTAAGAATTTTTTAATAATCATATTAACTCTCTCTTAAATAAATTAATAGTGTTATGTTTTGCAAAATTAAAGATAAATTCAATATGTATGAAATAAAAATGAAAAAATGTGTATTACATCTTTGATTTTTAACAAATTCGCCCCCCTTTTTCCTAGGTTAATGACGGGGAAGTGGTAATATTTAATCTCCTTTTCCTTTCATTTTGTTTGTTTAAACGTGAATAAAAAGTGTATATAGTTCACTTATTTGCTAAAATTATGTTATTTGTAAATTGCAAGATGTGCTTCCTTGGGGTAAAATCGACTTTCGTTTTGACAAAATGAAAGGTACTTTTCACTATGATTTTTCTTTATTTATAATTCGTAAGTTTTAATCTGAAAAAGTGCTGATGCTGTTTTCCTGGCGTAAACGCGTTTTGAATGTATATTTACATTTTATTCAAAAACTTAAGCGTTTGCTTTCTTTTTGATTTCCATCTATGCCGTTGGTTGTTGGCGCTTCACGGCTTCCGCAATCACGCCTCCATATTGTACGAATTTTTGTGTGCATGCGATAAATGCCTGAATGATATTTGGTTATGTGTGTTATTTGTGCACGTGTGCAAGTCGCCGGTGGCTTTTCGCCATGCAAGACGTGGCCTTTTGCCTGCCGTTTTGCCGTCTTTTGCCTTCACGGAGGTTGCCTTTCAGACGTTGCTATGTGGCTTCCGGCATTGCCGTTTGCCGTGTTTTGGGTGTATGTATGTCGGGAAACATGTTGCGTTGGTCGTGTTTTTGCTGTATTGACAGCTATTGCCGTTTCCTGTTTTACCTGTTACAATAAAACCTGCGGCTATTCTTTGAATGACAGAATGTAAACGCAACGTTTCAAAGCTGTGTCAATGTGTCAAACTAAAGAATGTGCGAATAGTTAAATTTATTAAGTATAATGTACACGCGCATGCGATATATAAATGTTAAATTAGCTTGGTTGTGTTAGCGTGCATGGCTGTTGTTGCGAACGGATACTAAAACATCATGAAAAATGAAAATAATTTGTCATGATGTATGCGCCGTATCGATTTTTTCCTTATTTTTGTCGCCGGAATAAATAATAATGCTAACTAAATAAAAATTTAAGTATTATGCTAAACAAAAAAGTAGAAAAGGCTCTTAACGAGCAGATAAATGCTGAGATGTGGTCGGCTTATTTGTATCTCTCAATGGCTGCATACTGCCATTCAGCAGGACAGCCGGGCATGGCAAACTGGTTTGAAGTGCAGTTCCGCGAGGAGCAGGACCATGCAAAGATACTGTTCAATTTTGTTAACTCACGCAACGGCCGCGTAGAGCTGAAGGCTATCGACGCCGTGCCAACCGAGTGGGATGGAATACTTGACGTGTTTGAAAGCACACTCAAGCATGAGCAGAAGGTTACTTCCATGATCAACGACCTGTATGCGCTGACACATGAGGAGAACGACTTCGCCACCCAGAGCATGCTCAAGTGGTTCATCGACGAGCAGGTGGAGGAAGAGGAGACTGCACAGACAATCATCGACAACATCAAGATGATCAAGGACAACGGCTACGGCATCTACATGCTCGACAAGGAGCTCGGAGCACGTACTTACACGCAGGCTTCACCCCTGGCAGGCTCTGAGGCCTGATGGTGCCCGGACATGAGTGCCGGATGTTTAAGTTATGAAAAAAATCCCCCGCAGGCCATGTGGCCGTCGGGGGATTTTTAATTAACGGTTGTCCGGGAGGACGGGCGTCTCAGAATGCTTCGTTGATGTTGAACACGAAGCCTGAAATGCCGTTTTTGCCGAAACCGTAGTCGAGGCGTATGTTGCCGTTTTTCTTGAATTCCCATCGGTAGCCTATGCCCCAGTTGGGCAGTAGGCGGTCGAAGCGTACCGAGCTGAACTTGTCGAACACTGTGCCGGCTCCTCCCCATACGGCGACGCCGTGGCGCTTGTATATGTGCTGGCGCAGCTCTATCTGTGCCTCCGTCTTATGCTTGTCGCGGTAGCGTCCGCCGTAGTATCCTCTCATTGAACACGAGTTGCCGACCTGCGCCATCATTCCCCACGAGGGGTTGCCGAAGTTAAGAGTGCCGCGAATGTCGGCCGCAAGTATCGCCCCTTTCCACAGTTTGCCGTACGTGTCGAAGCGGAAGTCGGTGGTGGTGTAGGCGTATCCGTTGCTCATGAAACGCGGGTGGAACAGCTGCGATATGTTGATGTACACACCTTTTGTCGGGCGTGTGAGGATGTCTCGCGAATCGTATACGAACGTTACGCCCGCACCTATGTTCCATACAAGCCTGTCCTGCCCCATAAGCAGTTCGGGGCGGTCCATCTCGTGCGCATTGACGTAGTCGTATGTCAGGGCCGGACCGAAGAACATGTTGTCTGCAAACTCCCACATGAAGCTGGCGTTTGCCGATATCTTCAGGCGCTTCATTACGCCCGCATCGTCATTGTTGCCCATCTCGTAGCCTATTCCCCAAAACCTCGCCTTGAACGAGTTGATGGCAAAGGTGTATTCTATGCGCCCCTTGTCGTACGGGAATATGTGCGTACCCTTAACTCCGAGCGTGTACGACTGCTTTGTGGTAATGTCGCCGAACACCGCCACGTCGGACGGTGGCGATATTGTGTCCTGCTTGTCCTGGAAGTAAATGCCCATTCCCACCAGTCCCAGGCCCAGTCCTGTGTCAGTGCTGTAATGCGGTCCGCCGAGAATGCTGAAGTCGAAAGCCTTGTTCCTGTCCACCTTGTTCGAGTTGTTCAGGTAGTCGAGTATTTTCCGCCCGAAGCTCTTTTTTTTCTTTATGCTGTCGGGGTGTTGCGCTGTTTCGGCTTTTAGTGTGTCAGTGTCCGGCTCGCTTGCGGGCATGGCTGTAGCTGCTTTAGCTGTGCAAAGCAGGAATAAAACGGTAAAGAGTAGCTGTTTGGTCATTCTTTGTCGTGTTGTGCATGTAAGTTTTCCGGCCTTATGACATCAGTCCATAGGGCGCGGCATACATTATTATAATTATAAGTAACGTCACATATTAATCCTCACGAACCTGCCGCCGCAGTAATGGTTGACATGGGGCGTGACGAAAAAACGTTTTGAAATACTTCCGCAAAGTTATGAAAACTTTTTATAATGTAATAGTTCCTGCTGCAATTTTGTTGTATTTTTTACAAATTTGCCATGCCGTTAAGCCTGTAATCCTGCAATCGGGCATGCTCCGTGTGTTGTCATGACGCTTGCGCGGCGACGCCGTGTGGCGCCTTGTGGATATGTAAAAGAGCAAATTGGCGGAAGCCCGGCAACCCTAAGACCCATTTGTGGCTAAATACTTAATTATTAGTGAAAAAAACGCCTGCGTTAGTGCTTATTCGGATAATTTTTCCTACTTTTGCACATGCGTATATTTGCAATATCGGAATTACAAAAACACAGATTCTTATAAACTACAAAACTATGGATTTAGTACAACAAATCATTGCGCGCGCAAAGAGCAACAAACAGCGCATCGTACTCCCCGAAGCAACCGAGGAGCGCACATTGAGGGCCGCCGACATGGTGCTGGCCGAAGACGTGGCTGACATCATCCTCATCGGCAATCCGGAAGAAATCAACGCCCTGGCTGCCAAGTGGGGCCTGACCCACATTGGCAAGGCGACCATCATTGATCCGGAAAACAATCCGAAGAGCGAGGAATATGCCGCATTGCTCGCCGAGCTGCGCAAGAAAAAGGGCATGACCATCGAGCAGGCACGCGAACTGGTCAAGGACCCGCTCTACTTGGGATGCATGATTATCAAGACTAACGGAGCTGACGGACAGATATCGGGTGCCCTCAGCACTACCGCAGAGACATTGCGCCCAGCGTTGCAGATCATCAAGTGCAAGCCAGGCATCACCTGCGTCAGCGGCGCCATGCTGCTTGTGACCAAGAAGCCCGAGTATGGCGAGAACGGCGTGCTCGTAGTAGGCGACGTTGCCGTAACCCCTGTTCCCGACGCCCAGCAGCTTGCCCAGATAGCAGTATGCACGGCAGAGACAGCCAAGTCTGTTGCCGGATTTGCCGACCCGCGCGTGGCAATGCTTAGCTTCTCAACAAAGGGCAGCGCTTCACACGAGGTTGTTGACAAGGTTGTCGAGGCTACAAAACTTGCAAAAGAGCTTGCTCCCGAGTTGAAGGTTGACGGCGAGATGCAGGCAGACGCAGCCCTCGTTCCTTCCGTAGGAGAGAAGAAAGCCCCCGGAAGCGAGATTGCAGGACACGCTAACGTGCTTGTATTCCCCTGCCTCGAGGTCGGCAACATATCTTATAAGATGGTGCAGCGCCTTGGCGACGCCGTAGCCCTCGGTCCTATCCTCCAGGGTATCGCACGTCCGGTCAACGACCTGAGCCGTGGCTGCTCGGTTGACGACATATATAAGCTGGTGGCTATTACAGCATGCCAGGCAATGGACGCAAAGGCCTGAAGCCGGGAAGATAACTTACGTGGCTAAGCCGTACGGCATCAAGCAGGCCAACCTGCAGCCTTAACACTTAGGCCTATACATAAATAAAATAAAGGAAATGAAAATATTAGTATTGAATTGCGGCAGCTCGTCTATCAAGTATGCACTTTACAACATGGACGACAAGTCTGTCATGACGTCGGGCGGCGCAGAGCGCGTAGGCCTTGACGAAGCGTTTGTTAAAGTGAAGATGCCCGACGGCACAAAGAAGAAAGTGATGCACGACATACCCGAGCACACCGAGGGTGTGAAGTTCATCTTCTCTCTGCTGACCGACCCGGAGATAGGAGTCATCAAGAGTCTTGACGAGATTGACGCCGTTGGCCACCGCATGGTACACGGAGGCGAGAAGTTCAACAAGAGCGTTGTGCTTAACGACGAGGTGCTCAAGACTTTCGAGGCTTGCATAGACCTTGCTCCGCTTCACAATCCGGCCAACCTTAAAGGTGTTAAGGCTGTCAGCGAACTGATGCCGGGTCTGCCGCAGGTGGGCGTGTTCGACACAGCCTTCCACCAGACAATGCCCGCACACTCGTATCTCTACGCCATACCTTACGACCTGTATGAGAAGTACGGCGTGCGCCGTTACGGTTTCCACGGAACGAGCCACCGCTACGTATCGCAGAGGGTATGCGAGTTCCTCGGAGTTGATTATAACACGAAGAGGATTATCACCTGCCATATCGGCAATGGCGGCAGCGTGGCTGCTGTTGAGAACGGCAAGTGCGTAGACACGTCAATGGGTCTGACTCCGCTTGAAGGACTCATGATGGGAACACGCAGCGGCGACATCGACGGCGGAGCCATAACCTTCCTTGAGAAGAAGCTCGGACTTGATGCCGACGGCATGTCCAACCTGCTCAACAAGAAGAGCGGTGTGCTCGGCATAACCGGCATATCTTCAGACATGCGCGAGATTGACGACGCCATCGCGGCAGGCAACGAGCGTGCAAAGCTCGCCCTCGACATGTACAACTACCGCATAAAGAAGTACGTAGGCGCTTACG
Source organism: Prevotella sp. CAG:1058 (assembly GCA_000433175.1). Lineage (GTDB taxonomy): Bacteria > Bacteroidota > Bacteroidia > Bacteroidales > Bacteroidaceae > Prevotella. Next base: position 21,899 of record HF986632.1, on the reverse strand, counting down.
CCGCAGCCATGGGCGGATGCGACATCATAGTATTCACCGCCGGTGTAGGTGAGAACCAATCGGAGATGCGCGAGACCGTATGCGAGAACATGGAGTACATGGGCGTCAAGATAGACAAGGAGAAGAACAAGGGCATCAGGGGCGTTGAAGCTGTAATCTCAGCGCCCGACTCGAAGGTTACCGTTTGCGTCATACCTACCGACGAGGAACTGATGATTGCCACTGACACGATGAACCTGTTGAAATAACAGTCTTGTCGATACACAATATTCAGGCATCCCTTTTCTTCGTGTGAAGCAAAGGGATGCTTTTTGTTTCCGTTTTAACTTTAGGACTTATTATGGGAAAGAAAATCGTAACATTCGGAGAAATGCTGTTGAGGTTCACCACGCCGGGTAATCTCAGGTTGCAGCAGGTACGCAGTTTCGATGCAAACTTCGGCGGCAGCGAGGTGAACGTTGCCATTTCGATAGCGTCTTACGGCGGCAACGCGGTGCTCGTTACCGCCCTGCCTGACAATCCGCTCGGCAGCGTGTGCCTTATGAAGCTGCGCGAGCATGGTGTGGGAACGGAGGACGTGATGATGATGAAAGGCGAGCGCCTCGGCACATACATTGTGGAGAAGGCTGCCGACCTGCGCCCCGCCACTGTGATATACGACCGTAAGGACTCCGCTTTCTCGCGGCTCAAGCCAGGCATGATTGACTGGGACAAGGTGTTTGAAGGCGCCGGGATATTCCACTGGTCGGGCATCGACGCCTCGCTGACGCAGGGGCTTGCCGACGTCTGCGCCGAAGCAATATCTGCGGCTGAGAGGTTGGGCGTCAAGGTGTCGTGCGACATCAACTACCGCAAGAACCTCTGGCAGTACGGACGCTCAGCCGAAGAAGTACTCGTGCCGCTGATGCAGCGCAGCGAAATCATCTTCGGCAGTTCGGGCGAATATGAGAAAGCACTGGGCCTGAAGGCGCCGGCGTTCACCGTGAAAAACGTAGGCGAGCGAATAGACGCCGGCGAGTACGAGGACTATTGCGCACGTGCGGCCGGACTTCTGCCGCGTTGCAGCCACCTGTTCATGTGCATGCGCAACGCCATTACGTCAGACCACCACTGCCTTGAGGGCGTACTCTATTCAGGAGGAAGCCTTAAGGTGTCGCGTACTTACGAGGTGAACAATGTAGTCGACAGCATGGGCGTGGGCGACGCTTTTGTAGGGGCGATGCTTTACGCCGTGCAGAATTATGCCGATGACCAGAATATGCTTGACTTCGCCATGGCCGGTTCAGCCCTTAAAAACACCATCGTGGGCGACTACAACATGGTATCGGTAAGTGAGGTGGAGGCCCTTATAAAAGGCGCCAGCGCGGAGATGCGCCGGTAATCTTATTTCATAGCCGCAGCCGCCGGCTACAACTTGCGTTGTAAAAGGTTGCCTTTTGGCCTGCAAAAAGCCATCTTTTGGCTTGCAAAAGGTATCCTTTTACAACATAAAAGTTAACCTTTTGCATCACGATGGCGTGTCCAACGGAAAATGTTTCTTTCGTTTTCAATGCCAAAAACCACACCTGCCGTGTAATGCTTTGATATCCAGAATGTTGTATCTCTGTTTCTGTGTCAGCACAGAAATAATTAAGGTCGGGGTGAAACGTTGGTTGAGACATAAGCGGCCGTTGATTGACTGTATGGTCATAATCGTATTTGTAATTTAAGTAAAAATCCCGTTAAGTACATAAACGTTTATTATATGATAAGGAATTGGACTCTATCAGATGTCTCTGCCTTGGCAAAATATCTCAACAACAAGAAAATATGGGATAATTGTAGAGATAGTCTGCCTTATCCTTATTCGGAAAATGATGCACAGCAATTTATCCATCATGTTCTAAATCAGGAAGAAAAGGGCAATTATTGCATAGAAATAAATGGTGAAGCTGCTGGCAATATAAGTTTTATGAGAGGACTTGACGTGGAACGTTATAATGCAGAGTTAGGGTATTGGATAGCAGAACCCTATTGGAATCAAGGATTTATGACTAAAGCGTTGAAGTTTGCTATCAGTGATTATTTTTGTAGTATGGATGTCGTGCGTATTTATGCGAACGTCTATGCAAGTAATCCTGCTTCAATGCGGGTTTTGGAGAAGACTGGTTTTCGTAAATGCGGAATACATAAGAATGCTTGTTTCAAAAACGGAAAGTTTGTTGACTGCCATTATTATGAACTGCTTAAAGAAAACTTTGTGTAATTGTTTTTGACAAATAAGTTTATGGACAAATCACTAAATTGCATAATCCGTCCGTTACGGTCTGACGAGACTTTTTTGCTCAAGGATTTCCTTTATGAAGCTATTTTCGTTCCCGGAGGTGTCGAACCTCCGTCACGTGAGGTTATAGACCTGCCCGAATTGAGGGTGTATGTAGAAGGCTTTGGGGAAAAGAAGGACGACCATTGCTTGGTTGCTGAATGTGGAGGAAAGGTCGTAGGTGCCGTTTGGTGTAGGATCATGAACGATTATGGTCATGTGGATGATGATACCCCGTCGCTTTCAATTTCACTTTTTAAGGAGTATAGGAATAAAGGTATAGGGAGTGTGCTTATGTCCGCAATGATGGATTTGCTGAAGGAAAAGGGCTATGGCCGCGTCTCCCTATCCGTCCAAAAAGCGAATTATGCGGCCGGAATGTATCTTAAACTTGGGTTTGTGATTGTCAATGAAACAGAAGAGGAGTATGTTATGGTGAAGAAAATGACTGATGATTCGAGCAACTATGAACGTTTCTTGTCTGGCGGGAACAACAACTACGTGTGCGGCGGGCGTTTAAATACGGATTACAAGCTGCGTAAACTAGAGGAAAAGGATGTATATGAAATGCAAGAGTTGTTCCGTTCCACAGTGCTGAATGTTAATCTTGGGGATTATACTGAAGAAGAAACGGCGGACTGGGCATCATGCGGCGACAGTGTGGAACGCTTCAAGGAACTTGTGTCGCAAAACTGTTTTGTCGGTGCTTTCAATGAAGAAGGCTGCTTGGTGGGTTATTCGTCGATGAACGCAGGCGGTTATCTCCATTCAATGTTTGTACACAAGGATTGGCAGGGAAGGGGAGTTGCCACACGCCTCCTTGCCGAGGTTGAGGACATTGCGGGGCGGTACGGCGTTGGGGAAATAACCTCGGAAGTGAGCATTACGGCGCGGCCTTTCTTTGAAAGGAAAGGTTACGAAGTGGTGACGGCGCAGAAGCGTAAGGCCAATAAGCTAGAGCTTACCAATTTTGTGATGCGCAAGTTTTTGGTGAAACGTCACTGACCGTCGCTCGTTTCAGCTATGTCTGACGACGGGCGGGAAGATGGTTCGTTGCATGATTTGTCAGCTTCGATGATTATTTAGGCGGTTTCGTACAATCAGGATAGCCGTGTAAAAATAAAAGATGTATCTTTGCGGTATGAGAAAGTTGAAGAATAACATCATTACGTGGCTATGCTTTACCATATTGACGTTTTTTCTTTACGATTTAATATGGGCTATATCCGATTTTGAATGGTTAAAGCAGGAGATAGAAGACGGCTGCGGCTCGTTGTGGGTTGACCTGTGTTATAGTGGGCTGTTTGCTTTTTACAGCATTTGCGTAAGCAGTTTTATTGTTAAGTATAAATTGCTGAGAAGGATAAAACGCCGGCGTGCAATGGTGTTCGGGCTGATCATGATTGTGTTCAACATGTCGTTGTCGGTCCTTCTCGAGGAAGTCATACTCGATTATTTTACAGAGCCGGTGAATGAAGGCGACCTGCTCGGTAACGCCTACTTCATGGGGCTTATATCGTCAGTGTCGGCGTTGATTTTCACTGTAGACTATTATCTCGAAATGACTATAAGGCAACGGCAGGAGAATGTCAACCTGCAAATGCAGTTGTTGCAGATGCAGCTGAATCCTCATTTCGTTTTCAACAGTCTTAGCGTGCTGGCCTGCCTGATAGATACAAATCCCAAGCAGGCCGAGAAGTACACCGTCCGTTTGTCAAAGATTTACAGGTACATCCTGGGCAACATGAATGTAGACACGGTGTCGATAAGGGAGTCGCTTGCGTTTGCCAAGGATTACATGGCCCTGCTGAAGTTGCGTTATGAGAATGTGGTCTTGGACATTCACGACTTCGAGTACCATGACAACGAGGGCATATTGTCGCTTTGTCTGCAAGTCCTGATAGAGAACGCCGTGAAGCATAACGCGCCGGGACCGTCGGAACGGCTAATGGTCAGCATCGACCGTGACGGCGGCCTGCTTGTGGTGAGCAACAACCTACTGCATGCGCGGAGCGGTCCTGACAGTGCGATTGCCACGCACCGCATCGGACTGACTAACATAAAGAAGCGGTATCTCCTGATGTTCAACCGTCGTATGACCATCGAAGAGACAAGTGAGTCATTCAAAGTATATGTTCCTATTATAAAGACAGACAATGAAAAAAGTTTTAATTATTGAGGACGAGCTGCTCAGTGCGAAGAGGCTGAAGAAGATGATTCTCGATATTGACGACACGCTGGAGGTGGACGGACCGCTGCAGAGCGTGAAGGATGTGGTTGAATATATGCAGGCGCACGACGATTACGACCTTGTTTTTTCGGATATCCGTCTGCTTGACGGCGATGTCTTTATGGCTTTCCAGAAGGTGTTGCCGTCGTCGCTTGTTATATTCACGACGGCCTATGACGAGTATGCGATGCAGGCAATAAAGAGCAACGGAATAGATTATCTGCTCAAACCTATTGACGAAGACGAGCTGCGCGAGGCCATGAAAAAGGTTGGTAACCTGACTTCGAGCAATGGGAAACTTAAGTCTGTCATCGATAAGCTCGTAAGATATAAGGAACGGTTGCTTGTCTATAAGGGTGGCGACATGGTGTCGCTCCCTGTCAACGATATCCTTTATTTCTACAAGGACGGGCGCAACATGCTCGTCACTACAAGCAGCGGCGAGTCTTATTGTCTGTCGGTAACCATCCAGGAGCTTGAGTCGCAGCTCGATCCGGATAAGTTTTTCCGCCTGAACCGTCAGTATCTTGTCAACATAGCAGCCCTGAAGAAGATAAGTCCGTTTTTCAATTCGAAGCTTATCGTGCAGCTTTTTCATTGCAGTGACCGTAATATAATAGTAAGCAAGGAAAGGGCCGTACTCTTTAAGGAGTGGCTTAACAGGTAAGTTTGGCGTTAAGATTGGTGTCGGGAGTTGTCGCGGTATGTGGCAGCTCCTGTTTTTTGTGTCTTTGCAATGTGCAGGGCGCAAGTCTCCTGCCTGGCAGGTGTGCCGTAAGTTCTTGCATTTGATGCTGATTGTTTCATGCACCGTGAACGACGTTTGGTGTCTTGATTTTTCCGTTTCGCTTCATCCGTGTTTCTTTATTTTGCCTTTATGTGATATTTTTGCATCGTATTCCAATATTGAGATGGAAAATAGACAAGAAATGTGTAATTTTAAAAACTTAATGAAATGAAGACGATTAACAAGGTAACCAGTGAGAAGCTAAGCAGTATGACAACAGGTTTATTGCAGATGCCTAAAAGATTGTTGGCGTTGGCCTGCATGGCTTGTTTAACATCAGTATGCGTATTAGCCCAGTCAAAGTTCCACGTTGACCTTGATTATAATTATAATCTTGGACTGTCCCAGAGATTTGCCGGACATACGATGAGCCGTAAGGACTTCAGCATGGGCGGGCATGCCCTGCAGCTCGCGGGCCGTTATGACGTATTGCCCCAGTTGTCAGCCGGTCTGGGTGTAGGTGCGGCACGCTATACAGAGTTCGACTTCAATACGTTCCCGGTTTTCGCGACGTTGAGATACATGCCGATAAAGAATCTCCGTCAGGCTTATCTGTTTACAAACGTTGGCTATGCGGTAAAGGTTACTGACGCAAGCACTCCCGGATTTACAGGTAAGTTGGGTATAGGATATACAGTAATGCTGGCGCGCCACTTCGGACTTAATTTCAGTGTAGCATATGATTATAAGGATTTCCGCAAGGTAGAAGCGGATATCGAGAATCCGTCGACGGGCGATTACGATGTAGCTTACAAAACCTGCTATCGCCATTCGGTATCGTTCGGCGTAGGATTTACGTTCTGAAAGAAGATTGTTGTTGGGATAATAGATTAGGAAAGCCGGTAACCTTGACTACTGTGTAGTATTTGGTTACCGGCTGTATTGTTTACAGGCGGCTTTCGCCTTCGACGTATTCTTCAAGGAAAAGGTGCTCGCCGTCGAACATCACGTATGTGAACTGCCATATCCAGTCGCCTATGATCATCATGCGCGTCTTTTTCGACAGCATCAGGTCGAGTTCTATGTGGCGGTGGCCGTAGATGAAGTAGTCGATGTCCGTATGCGTCTTCATGTACTGCTTGGTGTACCTGACTAGTGCCTCCTTGTCCTCGCCTTGGTATGGAGGCTCCTTGCCGTCGGCACGTTTCAGGCGGCTGTGCTTGGCCCATGTCAGTCCGAACCACAATCCCCAGCGTGGGTGCAGCGCACTGAACATGCGCTGGCAGGTGCGGTTGTGGAACACCTTGCGTATGAAGTTGAATTTTGGATCGTGGTCGCCAAGGCCGTCGCCGTGTGCCATATAGAATATTTTTCCGTATATCTCGGTAGTCGTCGGCTTAGTGTGGAGTATCACTCCGCATTCCTTTTCAAGGTAGTCGTATGCCCAGATGTCGTGGTTGCCGGTAAAGAAGTGCACCTCGACGCCCATGTCTGTAAGTTCGGACAGCTTGCCGAGGAAGCGTGTGTAGCCTTTTGGCACTACGTACTTGTATTCGTACCAGAAGTCGAAGATGTCGCCCAGCAGGTAGACCGCAGCCGCCTTGGTCTTTATGTCGTCGAGGAAGCGTACCAGGCGGCGCTCCTGTGTGCGTGCATGGTCGATTGCCCAAGAGCCCAGGTGGGCGTCGGACAGGATGTATATATTCTTGTGCATAATATTAGTTTTTAAGATTTAAGGACTTCGTGGAACAAGGATTCCCCTGTCTCTTGCAGCTTTATTTCCTTGTTGGCTTTTTATTCCAACCCCAATTCCAGCTTGGCTTCGTCGCTCAACATGCTTTGGTCCCATGCCGGTTCGAACACGAGGTTGACCGTCGCCCCCTTGACGCCTTCCAGTGTGTCAACCTTTTGTCTCACGTCTTCGAGGATGAAGTCGGCCGCAGGGCAAGTCGGCGCGGTGAATGTCATGTCAATGTCGACAGTGGCGTCTTCTTTCACGTCGATCTTGTATATAAGTCCTAGGTCGTAGATGTTTACTGGTATTTCGGGGTCGTAAACGGTTTTAAGTATGTCTACTATTCTCTCTTCTATGGCTGTTTTTTCTTCTTGTGTCATTCTTTTTTGGAATTTGTTTGATACAAAGATAAGGATTTTTGCCGCAAATGCAAAAAATATTGTGCTTTTTTGAACAAACGGGCAGGCCGTCAGTTCTTAACGTCCCTGCCCGTTTGTTTGGATTGTTACTTTATCCTGTTGGTTTCAAGGAATTGCCTGAAACTGTCGTGGTATCCGTTGAAGACGTTAATGTCTACTTCCCCGTGGATGCCCTGCACGCGTCCGTCGGGGCATAGCTGCCAGAAAACTAGTCTCACTTCGGGCTTGTATTCGCCGTAACGGGCTATCCAAACCTGGTAGTTCTTCATGATGTCGGGCGCAGACGGCAGGTATTTGTTGACGAACTGCTGGCTGACGTATAATATCGGACGTATGCCCGTGCGTTTTTCCACAATGTTGAGCCAAGTGCGTATCCTGCTGAACATGGCGTCAGCACCGCCCATCTTCCTGATTTGGGCGTTTGTCGGTTCTACGTCGAGCACGGGCGGAAAGTCGCCTTTGCTGAACTTCGAGTATTTCAAGAAGTAGTTTGCCTGCTTGGATGCCGGCGAAGTGGGCGAGAAGAAGTGGTACGCGCCGCATGGTATGCCGTGGCTGCGTGCCTGGCGGTAGTCGGCCAGATAGTAAGGATTGCGGACGCTTGCGCCCTCGGTCGACTTTATGTAGATGAACGACACGGGATAGTCAACCTTGCCGCTTACCTTCTTGCGGCTTATGCTGCCTAGGTTGGTTATGCGCAGTTTGCTCCAGTTTATCGAGTATTTCTTTTTCCCTTTGCCGTGCTGGTAGCGCGAAATGTCGATGCCGTATATGCGTTCGGCTGTATAGGTCATCCGCTCGCCCCGGTATTTGTCGTCTTTCCATTCGCCGACTTTTGTCTTGCCGGTGGCGTCGATGCCACAGCCGAAGCCGTTACGCTTGCCCTTGCTCCATGCTCCGTCGTAGTAGCTGCCGTCGCGCCCTGTGTAAATGCCGTGTCCGTCGGGTGAGTATCCGGCGTTAAACTCTCCGGTGTATGTCCCGTCACAGTAGCTTACCGTGCCTTTTACTATGCTGTCACTCCTCCACAGGGCTTTCACGGTGCGTCCGAGCGAGTCGGTGGTTGTTCCGTATCCGTGCCTTTTACCGTTGCGCCATTGTCCGCTGTATACGATGCTGTCTTTGTAAGTCAGCACGCCGTAGCCGTTGTAGGTTCCGTTGGCCAGCTCGCCCTGGTAGCGGTATCCGTTTTTTATGGCGACACCTGTCCCTTCAGATGGCTGGCTGCTGCAAGCCGACAGCAGCGCCAATAGTATGATTAATGTTGATGTGATAACCGATTTTTTCATGGCATCAGTTTTTTTAGTCCGAAACCTACGGATGTCGGCCTTATTATTTTCCCGTTGACACTTATGCCTGCAAACTGGCCGTTACGGCTGAACACGGCCGCGCCGTCGGGCGCAAGAAGCTGAGGCAAATCGTGTTCTGACCCGTTCTTGGCGCAGCCTGCGAACACCTTCGGCTTTTTGCCTTCGGGTGTGAATCCGTATTGGGCGCAGCCTGGTATTGCTGCAGCATAGATGCTGTCGCCTGCTGCTGGCGACGGAGTGAGCCATTGGTGCATGTATATAGCCGTGGCGTTTTCGGATTTTGCCTTGTTTGCTGTCTGCAACAAGCGCAGGGGCGATGTTTTTTTGGTTGTGATAATGCGGCATGGCGTACGCTCAATGCTGTCTGTCGTCTCGTCATTACATAACAATGTGTATTTTGTCACAAGTCTCATCTCGACCCTTTTGCTTTTTGCTATTGATTTGAGTTTCGCGCACAAGGCTTCGGCAGCCTCCTTTTGTTGTCGTATTGCCTTTGCGTAATCGGCCATTATGTTGTATCCGTCGTCGTTGACGTTGTGCACCTTCATGTAATAGTCGGTCTCTTCGATTTTCCGGTTAAGTTGTTTTATTTCGGCAGACAACTTGCGTACGGTTCTTTCGATTATGCTTGCCATGTCCTTATTGGCTGCCGCTATGCTTTTTTCCGCAATGCTGGCCTTGTTGGCGGTCAGCAGGAGTCCGGGGCAATAAGGGAATAATGGGTACTTGTTTACCCAACAGCATGTCGAGTATTTTGTTGTAACGACTTCCTGACCGGCTTTGATGCTCATGTTCTCAGGCATGCAACTGTCGCCGAGATTCTTGAACCATAGCACGGGTTTGCCGCCGGCACATATCTGATAGTACGACTCGCATTCAACCAGAGCCACGCTGTTTTCCATCTGCCTTGTTGAAAACGGCAGGAACGTGGCAGCGTATATAACGAATACAATCGCCGCCAAGACAATTGGCAGCGATTGTAAGATTATGCGTAAAGTGGATTTCTTATTGTCAGTCAATTTCTTCATCAGCTTCATATCCGCCCATTTCGCGTATGGCATTCTTCAGCATTGTGTATTGTTGGAAGAGGTCGTGCACGGGCTCGTGTTCGTCGTCGTGCATCGGGCTCTTCAGGTAGAATGACAGCCAAGTCTGTATTCCGCTCTTGCCGGCACGTAATGCGAGGTCGCCCAGGAGTGCGAGGTCGAGCAGCAGCGGCGCAGCCAGTATAGAGTCCTTGCACAGGAAGTCTACCTTTATCTGCATCGGATAACCCATCCAGCCGAATATGTCGATGTTGTCCCAGCCTTCCTTGTCGTCGTTGCGCGGCGGGTAATAGTTGATGCGGACTTTGTGGAATATGTCGCCGTAAAGGTCGGGATATTCGTCCTTTTTAAGTATAGTGTCGATAACGCCGAGCTTGCTGACCTCCTTGGTCTTGAAGTTCTCGGGCACGTCGAGCACGAGGCCGTCGCGGTTGCCGAGGATGTTTGTCGAGAACCAGCCGCTTACGCCGAGCATGCGGGTGCGGAACGCCGTTGACAGTACGGTCTTCATCATGGTCTGTCCGGTCTTGAAGTCTTTGCCGGCAATAGGTGTGCCGGTCTTTTCTGCGTATTGCCACATAGCCGGAATGTCGAGGCATGTGTTAGGCGCGCCCATTATGAACGGGGCTCCTTCACTCATGGCGGCGTATGCGTAGCACATTGACGGTGAAATGTGTTGGCGGTCGTCTGCCTTCATTGCGGCCTCAAACGCCGTTAAGTCGTCGTGTACGTTCTTGTCTCGCGGTATGTATATTTCTGTTGAGGCCGCCCATATTACTACGATACGGCTGCAACCGTTCTTCTCCTTGAAGTTGCGTATGTCTTCGCGGGCCTGTTCCATTAACTGCCAGCGTGTCAGCGTTGTGTCCTTTGTCCATGTGCCGTCGATGGCTTTTACATAGTCCTGGTCGTATATGCCGCGCATGGGAACTATTTTTTCAAGCTCCTCTTTTACGGGGTATATGTCCCTGTCTTTTAACACCTCGGCGTGCATTGCACTTTCAAAGGCGTTGTCCGGCAGTATGTCCCATGCTCCGAACACTATGTCGTCGAGCGTCGGCATCGGCACAATCTCCGATACATGCTTGTATTCGGCCTTGTCACCTCTGCCCACGCGTATTTTTGCCATTTGTGTTATTGAACCTATCGGTTTGCCCATTCCCTTGCGTATCATCAATACGCCGGTTATGAATGTAGAGCTTACGGCACCCAAGCCTACGCATAGAATGCCCAACTTGCCTTCAGAAGGTTTTACACTGTTTTTGTCCATATCATTAATAGTATTTCATGTCCGTGATAATGCCTGTCTGGTTGGAATTGCAGGAATTTATCGTGCGAAAGTACAAAAAAACATCCATAGATGTATTTGTTTTGTTTGTTTTTTCTTGGGAGTGAAGCAAAAAAGTATATTTTGTAGGAAAATAACAACATGATTTCTACTTTTTCTTTTGTATTTTTGCATGTGTTATGTTTTCATGTGTTTAAAAGCAAGTTTGTTTATCCCTTATATATTAATAATGTATGGTAAAGTTTGATTTTGATGAAATAGTCGACCGTCGCAATACAGGAAGCGAGAAATGGGACGGAGGTAATGTTGAAGGAGTGTTGCCCATGTGGGTTGCCGACATGGATTTCCGTACTGCGCCGTGCGTAATAGAGGCTTTGCGCAGCAGGGTAGGGCATGGCGTCTTCGGTTACGAGCATGTGCCCGACTCGTATTATGATGCGCTCGTCGGTTGGTTCAGCCGTCGTCACGGATGGCTCATGAAGCGCGAATGGGTAATATATACAAGCGGCGTAGTGCCGGCCGTTTCGGCTATAATTAAGGCAATGACGTCGACTGGCGACAAGGTGCTTGTGCAGACGCCCGTGTATAATTGTTTCTTTTCTTCAATAAGGAACAACGGCTGCCTGCTTGAAGACAACAGGCTCGTTTACGCCGACGGCACTTACACCATAGATTTCGAGGACTTTGAACGGAAGGCAGCCGACCCCTCTGTCAAGGTGTTCCTGCTTTGCAATCCGCACAACCCAGCCGGCAGGGTGTGGACCAGTGACGAGCTGCGGCGCATGGGTGATATATGCCTGAAACACAATGTGTTCGTAATCTCCGACGAAATTCACTGCGACCTCGTCATGCCTGGCTACAAGTACACGCCGTTTGCATCGCTTTCCGAAGAATTCCTTATGAATTCGGCTACGTGTACCGCCCCGACAAAGACATTCAACATTGCCGGCCTTCAGATAGCCAACATCACTGCCGCCGACGATAGCGTGCGACGCCGCATAGACAAGGCTATCAACATCAACGAGGTATGCGACGTCGGCGTTTTCGGCGTTACCGCACTTACGGCCGCATACACCGGCGGCGAGGAGTGGCTCGACCAGCTAATATGCTATATTAAAGGCAATTACGACAGCCTTAGGGATTTCCTCGCGTCAAATATTCCGCAAATTCAGGCAGTCAGGCTCGAGGGCACGTATCTCGTGTGGCTCGATTGCTCGGTCTTGGGCAAATCGTCTGAAACCATAACCGGCGAGTTGCTCTCTCAAAAAAAACTGTGGCTTAACAGTGCAGGCATGTACGGCGAGCATGAACGTCCGTTCGTAAGGATGAATATAGCCTGCCCGCGGTCGGTCATGCTGAAGGGCTTGCAACTTCTTGCCGACTACGTGAAAGATGAGTTGAGACAATAGCTGCATGGCTGCATCCGGCGGTGCGTTTTCATGCTTTGCGGTGCATTGTTGGATGCAGGCTTGGCCGCTTATGGCTGTATTAATGTCAGACGCTCTGCAAAAGATGGCATTTTGCGTCATGAAAGGTAACCTTTTACTCGATGAAAGGTTACCTTTTGCGTTATAAAAGGCTGCCTTTTACAAAATGGCTCTTATTTTTTCCCTTTTTTATGTGCTATTGCAAATGTTCTTGATATTGCATTACTAGTTAATATAATAATGTCATTATGACACTAATTAAGCCTTTAATTGTAAACAACTGTTAAAAACAGGGTATTTTCGAAACTTTCTCCCGATAAAGTTTGGATGATAAAGCAGTCCAATAAAAACAAACCTTTTTCTTTCAAATGATTTCTTACGACTTTCAACGCATCAAATAAATCCTCATTTTTATACAAATGATGGATTGAATTAAACGGAATAAAAATAAGATCGAATTTTTCTTCTAAGTTTAATTCTCTAATATCCGCTTTAATGAAGTCTATCTTTAGCCCAGTTTGAAATGCTTTCTCCTTTGCTCGTTCAAGCATGGATAAAGTATAATCAACTCCCGTTATATCATACCCATCCTTTGCTATTGGAATTGTAAGCCTACCCGTTCCACAGCATAACTCAAGTATTTTGGCATCTTTATTTTTAGGTAGCCATTTCTTGTAAAACTCCAAATCGGATAGAGATTTATTTAATCCGTCATAAATATCTGCGTCATAGATAAAATCACCGACTTTATAATCTGTATTCATATTCTTTATTGATTACTTACATATTACATTGTTTATCTATAAAGAGATTTTTCAATTTTGTTTTTTGTTCGTTGCATGAGCGTTTTGCAAATTAAATTATGAAACGGTTTGATTATTGCAAAATAACATTTCCCTAAACTATTGTGGAATCTAACTTTTGTACTTACAGATATGCGTTGGTTGTCATGTTCCATGCTTTCGGTTGTAAACACAATTTTTAAGTCAAGATGTTTGTCATTTTTGCATACCGTTGCCATATTTTCAGATTCGGAGTGTACTAAGTCCGATAAATCTCTTCCTTTTTTCAACCCTAATGGTTTTATCAAGACATTACGAATTTTCATCAAAATGGTTATCCACTTGGGAGCAGTAAAGAATAGTTCGGACAACTCTGCCGCATTTATAAATCTTTCAGTATGGATTATATCGCTAAATTCATCCGCATAATCGTAATTCTTATAGTCTCTCATAATTATTTATTTCAACAACTTACGGTTTTGAATATCACCACTTTCAAAATACCCATTTGATGGATTGCTATTTGGTTTAGCTTAACAAGACGTTTCCTTTGTTTCATATTCTGTTTGATAAAAATAGCATTTAGATTCTCCATATTCGAAAACAGCTAAGTTCATTATGCCAAAATGATATGTCCCGATGTGCATACAGGTTTCTTGCCATGTCTGTAAGGCTGATGTAGTCTTTTTCATGGTATTTGACAATGCTGTTATCTGTATTTAGAGCGGTAATTTTTACCATTGTATTTGATACATTGAGTTTAAATCACAAAGGTCGTTATAATTTGTGAGATTGCATTCGTTTTAATGGATTATTTACAAAAATAGGATGTATTAAATAGATTTATTTTAAATTATAAAGAGTTATTTGACAGAAAAGCACCGCAAATTTGTTACTGATAAAAATAAGGGGCTAAGACAGAGTTGCACTCCCTTAGCCCCTTATATATTATAAATAGGTCTTACGTATTTACAGATTGTCGATAACGTTGCAGATGTCGCTGAAGATGCGGTCGAGTTCGCCTAGACCGTTGATGTGGTGATGAAGGTTCTCCTTTGAGTACCACTCAATCAGCGGAGCTGTCTGGTTGTGATAAACGTCGAGGCGCTTCTTTATAGTCTCTTCGTTGTCGTCAGAGCGGCCGCTCTCTTGTCCGCGCTTGATGAGGCGTGTCATCAGCTCGTCTTCGGGAACGTCAAGCTCTATCATAGCTGCAATGCTGTGTCCGCGCTCGTTGAGCATGTTCTTCAAGGCTTCGGCCTGCGGTATTGTGCGGGGAAAGCCGTCGAAGATGACACCCTTGTGCTCTTTTCCGAAGCTGTCGTAAACGCTTGCAAGGATGCTTACCATCAGTTCGTCAGGAATAAGCTGTCCTTTGTCGATGTATTGTTTGGCAGTTTTTCCCAGTTCTGTCTCGTTCTTGATTTCGTTACGCAGTACGTCGCCTGTTGAGATGTGGCCAAATCCGTACTTCTTAATCATAAGATCGCTTTGTGTGCCCTTCCCTGAACCGGGCGCACCGAAAATTACAATATTCTTCATCTTTTTACTTTATGTTGATTGTTTGGCAGTTTTTCCCAGTTCTGTCTCGTTCTTGATTTCGTTGCGCAGTACGTCGCCGGTAGAAATATGGCCGAATCCGTACTTCTTAATCATAAGATCGCTTTGTGTGCCCTTTCCTGAACCGGGCGCACCGAAAATTACAATATTTTTCATCTTTTTACTTTATGTTATTTTGTCTTACTCTTCCACCAGAGTATATATGTCGCGCAGGTTGCGTCCCTGCTGGTTGTAGTCGAGTCCGTAGCCGACGATGAAGTCGTTAGGTATCTCCATTGCCGCATATTCGATGTTCAGGTTGACCTTAAGTTTTTCGGGTTTGAGCAGAAGCGTGCAGATGTGTACGGACTCGGGATTGCGTGTCCCGAGCGAGTCTATCATGCGTTTCATTGTCAGACCGCTTTCGACAATGTCTTCAAGGATAATCACCGTCCTGCCTGAGATGTCCTCGTTAATGCCTATAACTTCCTTGATTTTTCCTGTAGACATTGTGCCCTGGTATGAGGCGAGCTTCACAAAAGAAATTTCACACGGGATGGTTATCAGCCGCATAAGGTCGGCGGCGAAAACAAACGAGCCGTTAAGCACGGCCAGAAACAACGGATTCTTATCTTTCATGTCTTTGTTGATACGGTCGGCAACCGCTTGGACATGCTTTAAAATCTCAGCTTCGGGATAAGAAATCCTGAACTTTTTGTCATGGATTTTTATTGGGTCCATAGTGCTTTTTTTATATTTTGGCACAAAATTACTAAAAATATGCCGAACATTGATAAGTGATTGGCATTAATTTTGTATTTTTGCACTGATGAAGATTTTTACAGGAGCTCAGATTCACGAGCTTGACAAATATACGATAGAGCACGAACCAATCAGTTCGATAGACCTGATGGAACGTGCGGCAGGAGCGATAACCCGCTCCATTACAGGGACGTGGAGTAGTGATGTGCCGGTAGTTGTTTTTGCCGGTCCGGGTAATAACGGCGGCGATGCGTTGGCTGTGTCTAGGATGCTTGCCGAGAGAGGTTATGCGGTAACTGTTTATTTGTTTAATATCAACGGCACTTTGTCGGAAGATTGTTCAGCTAATAAGGAACGGGTTGTTTCATGTAAGGCTGTTAAGGCTTTTATCGAGGTGACGAACGAGTTTGACCCTCCCAAGTTGGATAAAGGTATGTTGGTGGTCGACGGATTGTTCGGCTCTGGTTTAAACAAGCCTTTGACTGGTGGTTTCGCATCGTTGGTCAAATATATTAACCAGTCGCCTGCTTCGGTTGTTAGTATTGACGTTCCGTCGGGATTGATGACCGAGGACAATACATATAATGTAAGGACCAATATAATAAATGCCGATGTTACACTGACATTGCAGCAAAAAAAACTTTCGTTCTTATTTGCTGATAACCAGAAGTATATTGGCGAGTTGAGGATATTGGACATTGGCCTTAGCCAGGAAGGGATGGCTGCCATTCCTTCACGTTACAGGGTTCTCGAGAAGGACGATTTGTTTCCGTTGCTGATGCATCGTGATGACTTTGCGCATAAGGGCGACATGGGTAACGCCTTGCTTATTGCCGGCAGTTATGGCATGGCGGGTGCTGCTGTCCTTGCAACGAAGGCTTGTCTGAGAAGTGGAGTAGGTAAGGTTACGGTTTGTGCTCCACGTCGTAATAATGACATCATGCAGATATCCGTACCTGAGGCAATCGTGCATCTTGACATTGATGAGCAGTGCTTTTCCGAGGCGGTTGAAACTACGGACTTTGATGCAGTGGGAATAGGACCGGGATTGGGGCAGAATGAAAGTACGGCCATTGCGATGATAACGCAAATCAGGCGTACTCAGGTTCCAATAGTCATTGATGCTGACGGCCTGAATATTCTTGCGAGCCATCGTGCGTGGTTGCAACAGTTGCCCAAAGGTATAATATTGACACCGCATCCAAAGGAGTTCGAGCGTTTGGCTGGCAGCCGTTTCACGGATTGTTATGAACGTTTGGATAATGCTCGTGACATGGCCGAACATTTGCATGCGTATATTATCCTGAAAGGACGTTATACGGCTTTGTGCATGCCTGATGGAAATATAGTGTTCAACTCAACTGGCAACTCTGGAATGGCAACAGCCGGGTGTGGTGATGTGCTTACGGGTATACTGACAGGATTGTTGGCACGCGGATACAAGCAGGCCGATTCTTGCATGTTGGCCATGTATCTTCATGGACTTGCGGGTGACATGGCAGCTAATGATTTGGGTAAGGAATGCCTTATTGCCAGTGATATAATAAAATATCTTCCGCAGGCTTTTAAGAGTTTGGGGTATTGATGTGATGATGGATGATTTTTGCCAAAACTTGAAATTGACAAAATAATAAAGAATATGATGAAGAATCTTATTATTGCTTCTTTGTTGTTTATGCCGTTTGCCCAATCGGCTTCTGCGCAGAAAGTAAAAGTTGCGACTGAAGGCACGGGATATTATCTTCCCCGTACAGAGTTGCGGTTTACTGTGAAAATAGAGAAGACGTCGTATACTCCTGGAGAATTTGCAGTTTATGCCGAGAAATACATGAAACTGAAGAATGTAAAGACCGAACCTTCAGTCGTTTACCGCATGTTGGGGGTGAATGTGCATTCAGAAGGAGAACGCGATACGTCGAAGTTTTACATGCTTCCTGCAAATTCGAAAAACAATATACGTTCCGTGCGTCTTGACGAGAACGGCGTATTGCTTGCGATAAACGCCGAACCCAGGCAGATTGAATCTCCTGCTCCTTTCAAGGCTGCGCCTAAGCCCGCTCCCCTTGATCCTCATGAGTTTATGAATGAGGATATCCTTACAGCAGGCAGTGTGGCCAAGATGGCAGAATTGTGTGCCTTGGAGATATATGACATCCGTGACAGCAAAAGCATGTTGAGCAAGGGACAGGCTGATTTCATGCCGAAAGACGGAGAACAACTTAGGCTAATGCTCGCCAATCTTGATACTAATGAAAATGCTTTGATGCAATTGTTTGCCGGAATAACAGTCCGTGATACGATGGAAACAGTTATAACTTTTGTCCCGTCAAAAGTTACAGAAAAACAGTTGCTGTTCCGTTTCTCAAAGCTAATGGGAATAACAGACGCTGATGACCTTGGCGGCAATCCTTATTATATTAGTGTTGAAGACAAGCATATCATGCCTTCTATACAAGAGGGACTGTTGAGCAAGAAGAAGGCTAAGGATAACGCAGGATTGTATGTCAATATGCCCGGAAAGATAAAAGTGACATTGTTTAATGGTGAAAAACAGTGGATTGCATACGAACTTTATGCCGCTCAGTTCGGTAAGGCTGTCGCTTTGGATGAAGGATTGTTCGATAAGAGCCTTTTTACGAGTGTAGTTCTGAATCCTGTTACCGGAAACATGGAGACTATCGATATAGAAGATGCTAAGAAATAGATTATTATTTTGAATTATCCTGTAACGATAAGATAAGGGGTGTGGCTTTAAATTAGTCATACCCCTTTTGTGAATAATGATTAAAATCACAGAGTAACATGCAAGTTTCTGTTTTTATTGTTATTTCATATATGAATGGAATAATAAAATAAAAGATAATTGATTTATGAAAACAGTTAATTTATTGACAAAGTTGGCTTTGGTGGCAATGTCGGTTTTCACGCTTGCCTCCTGCGATGATGACTCATACGTATATTATTATCCGGCATCTCCGAATGCATTAGTTACTGTTAAGCCTATGGATGAAGGCAGTTTCTGCATGCAGCTTGATGATAGTACGGTCGTTTATCCCTATAATCTGAAAAAATCACCATTCGGCGACAAGGAAGTTAGGGCTTTGGCTAATCTCACTCCTGTAGATGCGGGTACAGAGTCTGATGCAAATTATATGCGTTACGTAGTCGTGAATTGGATTGACAGTATTTTGACGAAAGATGCTGTGCCTTATCCTTCAGATGGTAATGTTGTTGAATATGGAGAAGATCCGATCGAAATTGTCAGGGATTGGGTTAATATTGCAGAAGACGGCTACCTTACGTTGCGTTTCCGTACACGATGGGGTAACGATGGCGTTGTTCATTTTGTAAACCTCTTGACAGGGGTTAATCCTGAGGATCCGTATGAAGTAGAGTTCAAGCACAATGCTTATGGAGATGTTAATGGCATGTCAGGAGACGCATTGGTGGCTTTCAGGCTTAACTCATTGCCTGACACCGAGGGCAAGACTGTAAAATTGACTTTGAAGTATAAGTCGTTCAGTGGCGAGAAGTCGATTCAGTTCGACTATTGCAGCAGGAAATCGACACCTTCTTCTGCCAGCCAAGTTGAACGAGCTTCATATTCGTCACGTGTGAAATGATAAAGACTGACATGATAATAAGATAGATTTTTTCAAGAGGCCGAGCTTGATTAAATGGCCGGCCTCTTTTATTATTGATGAGCGATTACGGAAAATACGGAGACGATATCCTTGTCGGACTTTGCACTAGGGGGGACGGAAGGGCGATGAAGGTCATTTATGACAGGTATGTTGAATATCTGTCAGCCGTGTGCGCACGCTATATCTCTGGTGATGACGACAGAAAGGATGTGTTGCAGGAAAGTTTTGTCAGGATATTTACGTCTCTTGACAAGTTCTGCTTCCGTGGCGAAGGGTCGCTAAAAGCCTGGATGATTAGGATTGTTGTTAACGAGTCGCTAAGGTTTCTTAAGAAAAACACGTCGTATGATTTTATCGATTACGACTCAAAAATACCAGATGTGCCAGAAGAGCCGGAAATTGATGGCATTCCTGATGATGTTATAAATGAAATGATTTTATCACTTCCGCCCGGTTATAGAATGGTGTTCAACTTGTATGTTTTTGGCAATAAGAGCCATAAGGAGATATCAAAGATGTTGAACATTGGCGAAAGTTCTTCAGCCTCTCAGTTGTCAAGGGCGAAAGCTCTTCTTTCTAAGCGAGTAAAAGAATATAAAGCAACCCATAAAAACGATTAGTATCATGGAAAAATGGATAGAGAGTTTAAGAAACCGTTTCACAGATAGAAGGGTTGCTCCTCCTGATGGGCTGTGGCAAGATATTCAGGCTTCATTGGCTGAAAGAAATATCATTGAATGTCGGTCAGATTCTCGTAAGCGTGTGTCTTTTCCTGTATTGTTGCGTCGTGCTGTGGCTGTAGCCGCATGTTTGGCCGGTGTGGTGTGGGTTGGTTATTTGCTGATTCACAATGACAACTATGATTCGTATGTAGCTGATGATAGTGGAAAACACTACAAGCCTGTTGGTGGCTCAACTTTACCGTCTGGAGTTTTACGTGTTAAGACTGTTGATAGTGAAAATAATACTGTTGCTGATTATAGTAGAGGAGTTGGAGAAAGTAATGCCAAGCAAGAAATTCTAGAACAAGATAATACTGCGCAATTTACAGGTGAGGATGTAATAGCATCACGGGATACGATCACGAATGAGAGTGAAACAGCGAATGATGATAATACTGAAAGCGTAGTCGTTAAACGCCGTTCATCACACGACAATCAATATGGTAATGCAAATAAAAGGCATGAAGGTAAACTATTTGCGGCGTCTGCAAAGAAAAATGGTGGCGGAGTAGGACAAGTGTCCCTGTCCGTTTATGGAAGCGGAATGGCGTCGTTAGGCAGTTCTTCAGGTGCCAGCGGTGTTGCATTAATGGCTTCAAACCAATATCAAGGGAGTATAGGTTCTAATATTGTTAATGACGAAGTGATGTTATTGTCAACTACGTATGTTGACGACGATGAGCCTTCAGAAATAAAAATCAGGCACCGTCAGCCTTTAAAGGTTGGAATGGCTGTACGATTTGATCTAGGCGGGCGTTGGGGATTGGATACAGGTATGAATTATTCTTACCATTCTTCAACCATGTCGTCCGACAATGAGTTTAATGGCTATCATACCGAACAAAAACTACATTTTGTAGGTCTTCCCCTTGCGGTCAGTTATAACGTTTGGGGACGGAAAAACCTTGAAGTATATTTATCTGCAGGTGGTGCAGTCGAATTTTGTGTTTCAGGAAAGTCCAGTACTACTCGTTCGATGTCAGATGATAATACTCAAAGTTACGATCAAGACTTGCGTGACCGGCGTCCTCAATGGTCTGTCAATGCTTCGGCAGGTTTACAGTATAAGATT
This sequence comes from Prevotella sp. CAG:1058, assembly GCA_000433175.1. GTDB lineage: Bacteria > Bacteroidota > Bacteroidia > Bacteroidales > Bacteroidaceae > Prevotella. The sequence continues at coordinate 894 of HF986632.1, read as the reverse complement.
AATGACATATTGGGAGTCTATCTTGAACCTGGTGTTGGATATTATTTTGACAATGGTAGTAATGTAAGTACTATATATAAGGAGAAACCTCTGAATTTTAATTTTACGGTTGGTTTAAGATTTATGGTAAGGTGAGTTTTTTGTTCCAACAAATTAATTCTAAAGGTATGATGAAAGTAGAAGTGTAAATGTTCGTTCATTAGTATCAGACGGGTCTTAAATATTCTTCTGCCAGCTTGTATTATGATGCAGCTGGCAGACATTCTTTTCTGTAACTTCTTACTTTATAGATTATATATTTTGTATTTTTCCGGGAATTTTTTTGTTTCTCATTACTTTACGGTGATCGTTGTTCTTCAATACTTTATGACGTATCTTGTAAAATGCCATATATTGGACTGCAAAAGGTGACCTTTTATCGCGCATTTTGCCGTCTTTTATGGTGTAATAGGTTATGTCTTGTAAAACCAGCTTAACTTTGAATAATTATATTCTTCATTTTTGTCATGTTTCATGGGGATTTTCCTGCATGACAAAAAGTGTATTGCTGCCATCCATTTTTTATTCTATTTTTATGCTGTACACTTGACCTAAATCAAAAATATGGTAAAAATGCATTATTTTTGAAAAAATATCTTCAAAATATTTGCAAGTTTCGGACAAACCCATTACCTTTGCACTCGCTTTCGCTTCCAAACGAATGCGCAAGCAAAAGTTCTTTGAAAGATTGACACAGACGAGGAGAGCAGCGGGGCTTTCGTTCAACTAAGGTTCGGAAGCCTTGAAAGTACAAGTTTAAAAAAGAAATTCTTACAGTGTAGAGTTTGATCCTGGCTCAGGATGAACGCTAGCTACAGGCTTAACACATGCAAGTCGCGGGGCAGCATGAAGGAT
>HF986631.1 GCA_000433175.1 Prevotella sp. CAG:1058 | reverse complement strand
TTTTCTATCTATTTATTTGGGTGGGAAACTTTAGTTAATTATTTGTGGCTTGTACCCCGTTATTTTGTGAAGCGGCGTATAAATGTGTATATTTGTATAAACCTGCTCTTGATAATTTTGTTTGCTTTCGGGTTGGATGTCCTTATGGATCAAATGCATTCAATGGAGGAAAGCTCAGGGTGGATAGCACACAGACCTCCAAGACCAGCTCCGGAACCTATGGCGTTGTTTTTTGGTTTCATGCGGAAAATGTTCCCTTTCTTGCTTTCGGTAGTATTGGCTGCATCGTTGCGTCTGTCGATGAGGTGGCATAAAGCGGAAACGGAAAGGCGTGAAATGGAAATGAAAAAAACCGAGGCGGAATTGAGTAATTTGCGCAATCAGATAAATCCACATTTTTTACTCAATACGTTGAATAATATTTATGCACTAATTTCTTTTGACACGGATAAGGCTCAGCGTGCGGTATTGTCTTTAAGTGCTTTGTTGCGTAAGATGCTTTATGGAGGAAAAGATAATTCGGCCAGTTTGAAGGACGAGGTGGATTTTATCCGTAATTACGTGGAATTAATGAAATTGAGATTGAGCAAGAATGTTAATATTGATTTATCTGTCGATGTGCCTGGCTCTGATCATATAAGAGTTGCTCCTTTTATATTCATCTCACTTGTTGAGAATGCCTTTAAGCATGGTATAAGTGCTACAAATCATAGTTTTGTATTTATTTCCTTAAAGTATGAAGCTGGTAAAATAATATGTGACATAAGAAATAGTAATTACCCTAAGGATGATACAGATAAAAGTGGCCATGGAATAGGGCTTGAGCAGGTTGCAAAACGTCTGGAATTGGCTTATCCCGGTAAATATGAATGGCAAAAGGGGTTGGACGAACATGAAAATATATATTATTCAAAAATAACTATTTATGAAGTTGGATTGTGCGATAATAGATGATGAGCCGTTAGCTGCTGAACTCTTGGCAAGCTATGCGAGAAGAATACCCGAGCTTAATCTTGTTGGTGTTTATGAAAGTGCTGTGACAGCAATGGGGGAATTAAGGATAAAACCTGTAGATATTCTTTTCCTCGACATACAAATGCCGGAACTTAATGGATTGGAATTGGCTCGTCTTTTGCCATCGAAAACAAAAGTTATATTTACAACTGCTTTTGATCGTTACGCGGTGGACGGCTATAAGGTGAAAGCTGCTGGATATTTGTTAAAACCCATAAGTTATGATGATTTCGTCATGGCTGTAAATAGTGTAGCTGACTCTTTACGCACCATAACGCGGCAGGAATCAATGATGAAAAACAGATTTGTATATGTTAAAAGTGAATACAAATTGGTGCGTGTTGATTTTGATGATATATTATATGTCGAAGGGGTTAAAGATTATGTTAAATTTTATTTTAGTGGTAATCGTAAGCCGATGATGACACTTATGAATATGAAAACTGTTGAAGATAGTCTTCCACATTATCAGTTTATGCGTGTTCACCGTTCATTTATTGTAAATATGGACAAAATCAACATGATAGACCGTGGGCGTATAGTTATCGGAGATGTTTTTATACCTGTATCGGAAAGTTATAAGGAATTGGTGCAGAAATATGTTGATCGGTATTCTCTACAATAATATTTAGCACAAACAGGGGCACAATAAATTTGCTTATTAATGTTTAATTGTGCCTCTGCATTTAATAATAATAAGATAAATTGTTTATGAGAAATTAAAAGGATGATTCTTATTACTTAAATGTAATCTCAGACAAACTGTTTTGTATTTACCGTTTAATTGATGATTTCAAATAAAATAACCGGCCGGGAATTGTTTTTTTAGGTGTTTCAATCATTATCTTGTTCAATTCATTGCCTACTTGGTATTTGATTAATTTAGGACGCCGAATTCTTATTGTGTTACCAATTTGTGATTGGAAGCATAATCTTGTTACAGATTATTGAGCTTTTTCAGTAATATTTTGTTTAATGTCTGTATGTGACGTACTTGTTTGTTCTTATCAGCACGTACATTCATAATATCGTTGAAAAATACACTGAATGCTGTCTGCATCATGTTAGGTTCACGTTTGTATTTTTGAGCTAAAGGATTTACTATAATTTTAATACCTTTATTTACTACGGAAATGTCAACATCTGCATCTGTCATTACAGGTTCTCCGTCATAATGTATGAAGCCTGCCTTTTCCCTATGTACTTGTATGTGCTTTGTCTTGAATGTCTTAATTTTTGAGTTGTTGTTGAGTGTTTTATTGAACATGTCGATGCTTATTTGTGAAGCTTCTATCATATCAAGCGGTTCCATTATTGTTATGTCCAACAAACCGTCACTCATTGAAGCTTGTGGCGCAATATAGGCGTTATTTCCGTATTGTGATGCGTTAGCACATGAAATTAAGAACGCACGGCGTATTGAAGTGCCGTTCTCATCTATAATCTCATACGTTTCAGGTTTGTATTTTAGTCCTTCACGAAGTATGTTCTCAAGATATGTTACAGGTCCGCGTTTCCCGGCTTCAGCGAATTTCATACTTATGAATGCATCAAATCCCATTCCGCATGTACAGAAAAATGGAATGTTGTTTATGAGACCATAGTCAAGATCGTGCACCGTATGCATATTAATTACTTCTACGGCTTTTTGAATGTCGAGCGGAAGCATTAAATGGCGTGCTAAACCATTACCAGAACCACATGGAAGGATACCGAGTGCAGTATCGGAATGAACAATTGCTTTCGCCACTTCGTTCACAGTTCCGTCTCCACCAACGGCTACTACAGCGTAAAAGCCTTTTTCTTTAGCGTCTTTTGCTATTTCATATGCATGTCCTGGGTAGTTGGTTTCAGCTATTGAAAATTCATAATATTCTTTATCGAGAGTTTTCTCAATAATCTTAGGTATCCCAGATTTCCTGATGGTTCCGGAAATAGGATTCATTATGAATATTATTCTTTTTTTGTTAGCCATTGTGCTGCAAAAATAATAATATTTGGTATATTTTCTTTTCTGTCATTGTAATATTTTAGCTTTTAAAATACTTTTCTATTTTTTTTCTTATAGATTTCGCATTTTTTTGTATCTTTGCAATCTAATTTGGAAATGTGAATGTTTATGGCGGATTTGTTGTATGGTGATAACGTCATCATTACGGCAAATTTAGTTAATTATTGCACATTAAAACCTATACATATTTCATATATGGGACTATTACAAGAAAGATACAAGAATTATCGTGAACCTCAGAAGTTCATGAAAGCAGGTGTTTATCCTTATTTTCGTGAGATAACTGGCAAACAAGGCACTGAAGTACAAATGGAGGGACACAATGTGCTAATGTTTGGATCAAATGCATATACAGGACTTACAGGTGACCCCCGTGTAGAAGCTGCGGCAAAAGAAGCATTGGACAAGTATGGTACAGGATGTGCAGGTAGCAGGTTCTTAAATGGAACACTTGATCTTCATGTTCAGTTGGAGAAGGAGCTTGCAGAGTTTGAGCATAAAGATGAGGCCTTGTGTTTTTCAACAGGTTTTTCGGTTAATGCTGGAGTGTTGTCCGTAGTTTGCGGGCGCGAAGATTATATAATTTGTGACGATCGTGACCATGCTAGTATCGTTGATGGCCGCCGTCTTTCATTTGCAACATGCTTGAAATATAAGCATAATGATATGGACGATTTGGAAAAGCAACTTCAGAAGTGTCGTCCTGATTCAATCAAGCTCATTGTTGTTGATGGTGTATTCTCAATGGAAGGCGATTTGGCTAATTTGCCCGAGATAATACGTTTGAAGAAAAAATACAATGCTTCCGTCATGGTTGATGAGGCTCATGGTCTCGGCGTATTCGGAAAAGATGGAAGAGGTGTGTGCGACCACTTCGGTGTAACTGACGATGTTGACTTGATAATGGGTACATTCTCAAAAAGTCTTGCCAGCATAGGTGGATTTATCGCCGGTGATAAGGATACAATTAATTATCTCCGCCATACATGCCGTACTTATATATTCAGCGCCTCAAATACTCCTGCTGCCACTGCTGCTGCAATGGAAGCGCTACATATCATAAAAAATGAGCCTGAGCGTATTGAGCGTCTTTGGAAAGTAACCAATTATGCATTAAAGCGTTTTAAGGAAGAAGGTTTTGAAATAGGTGATACTGAAAGCCCAATAATACCATTGTACGTGCGTAATGTTGATAAAACATTCCTTGTGACTAAACTTGCTTTTGATGCTGGTGTATTCATTAATCCTGTGATACCTCCTGCATGTGCACCACAAGATACGTTGGTACGTTTTGCACTTATGGCCACACATACGAAAGAGCAAGTTGAACGTGGAGTGCAGGCGTTGAAAAAAATATTCAAAGAACAGGGAATTATCAAATAATTGTAGAAAAATTTGCATATTAGACGAAAATAACGTACCTTTGCATTCGCAAAACGGGAAGGTACGTTTTTTCGGGGTGTAGCGCAGCCCGGTAGCGCGCCTGGTTTGGGACCAGGTGGTCGCAGGTTCGAATCCTGTCGCCCCGACAGAATAGGGAATATGTCACATTTATGTGGTATATTCCTTTTTTGTTTGTAAGGTATTATGCTTATTTAATATGAATAACTGTGTAAGTATTAGGTTGTTGTCGGTCGTGTTATCTGTTATGTTTGGATACAATGCTAGCTCACAGACTGTTTTTGTACGTGAATGTAAGCAAAAAGAATTTCATAAAACAGTGCCGGCGGGAAATTATAGTGGTATTGCTCATATTGAAGGTAATAAATATGCCGTAGTTTCAGACAAGTCACCAAACGACGGTTTTTTTGTTTTCAGTATAGATGTAGATTCCATTTCAGGCGAGCTGATTGATGTAAAATACGAGGATTTTTATGGCGACAGTCTGCGTGGCGGAGATTGTGAGGGGATAGCATTTTGTAAGAAGGCATCTACTTTTTTTATTAGCAGGGAGGCTGATGCGTCGATTGTTGAATATGACAGTCGTGGAAAACTTACCGGACGAGCGCTTCAGATACCGTCCTTATATAAAGGAATGGGTAATTATGGATTTGAGTCGTTGGCTTATGATGAACAGTCACATTTGTTTTGGACAATAAGTGAGAGTACATTATATGTAGACGGTAGACAGGCAAATTCATTAAACGGTGTTGCCAACAGATTGCGATTATTATCTTTTGATGAAAGTTTAAAACCTAAATCACAATATGCATATCTGATGGATTCCCCAACAGCGCACAAGAAATCAAGTGAATATGCCATGGGTGTAAGTGAACTGTTGTCCTTGGGAGATGGACGCTTATTGGTTCTTGAACGTGAGTTCTATGTTCCAAAAACGAAAGTTGGTGCTTTTGTTTTATGTAAATTGTATGAGACTGAACCTAGTGACGATTATGCCATGCCTGTTGGTTATACAATTAACCGGGATGTGACATTCCTACCTAAACGCTTGATACATTCTTTTGTTACAAAACTTAAACTGTTTGACAATTCCATTGCAAATTATGAAGGTATGTGTTTGGGACCGACACTGACAGATGGTAGCAAAACAATAATTCTTGTTAGTGACTCTCAAAACCAATACGCAGGAGTGTTGAAGGATTGGTTTAAGACCATTGTTGTAAAGGACTGAATTTCAGGATAACTAGTAAATACTATTCTCTAAATCTGATATAGCTTCTGTCGTCAAACGAGATGTTGCCTTTCATTAATCCTTTTGTGGCTTTAAATTGGTTGATGCATAACGGGTCTTTGCTTAATTGTATTGCTAACTCATGTTCACTTTTTTTTAGTGTGTTTTTTAATATTGGGTAACCGTCGCTTGCAAGTATTATATCCTTATCGTTGTCAACAACGTCAATTATCTTGATTTTATCGTATGGTATTTCGAATCCGTCGATTACGGCATAAGCGATGTTTTGTTCTTTACAGCTGTTAATCAGGTCGTGCATAATAGATGTTCTTCCTGGGTCGTTAGATTGTATGTCTTCTATGTTCATCCCTTTTTTTATAACATCATGTAAGAATGCGCTTCGTCTCTCGGCAAGTGGTTGTTCCTGTGGTTTGGGATTTTCGTAAAATGTGTTATTTGCGATGCATTGGCAGTCGCCTATCATCCATATTTGCTTCCTGTAATGAGAATATATAATAGCACTTGCAGTAAGCCTTTCTGTCGGGGCTTGCTGCAAGCGGGCTAAATCTAATTCTTTCTTTTCGTATTCAGAATGTATTATTTTTGTTATATTCAAGCAAAATCCATTGAGATCTATGTCCTTTGGAGCTTTATTAATATAATCCTTTATTAGTTCCATGCAGTATCGGCCATTTCTCATGCCTGGATTTATTGTCAGAGGGGTTTTGCTTGTACTTCCGTCAATAACGGCTATGAAATTGTCATTTACGGCTATTCCGTCCTCGCATTCTTGCTGGTTTCTCTTCCCTACGATTGCTTGTTCTATTATATTCATCGTTTTTATGATACGTTTTTTTGTAAGAAGGCACACCTGCATATAGGCGTTTTATCAAATCCTGCCGGCCGATTCTTGTAAGTTCATGTTCTATATTGCGTCGTTCTTCGGGTTTGTACCAGAAGAAAAATTGCCTTTGGGCCAGCTTTTCGCGTTGTGTCTTTGCAGAATATACGGGCTCTAATGTGTACGGGTCGAATCCTGTGTACCATGTTTCGGTACTTACCGTCATCGGGGTGGGAGTGAAATCTTGCACCTGTTCAAGGTGGAAGTTAAGATTTTTTGTTATTACGGCAAGCTCTGCCATGTCTTCCTCCCTGCAGCCGGGATGGCTGCTTATGAAATAAGGGATAATCTGTTGCCTCAGGTTCTCTTTGGTGTTGATGTCGTCAAAAATTCTCTTGAACTCTTCAAATTGTTTGAATGACGGTTTGCGCATCAGCTTCAATACGTTATCGGACGTGTGCTCCGGAGCAACTTTTAACCTTCCGCTTACATGCTTGCATATAAGTTCCTTAGTATATGCCCTTGCCGCCTTGTTGCATTTCTCGTCTTTGCTTTTATGCAGCAACAGGTCGTATCTCACACCACTTCCGATGAAACTCTTCTTTATTCCAGGCAGGGAGTCAACTGCATGGTAAACTTCAAGCAGTTGGCTATGGTCGGTATTTAGGTTGGGGCATATCTGCGGATTTATACAAGACGGACGCTTGCATTTCTCGCAAATGTCCTTGTTCCTTCCGCTCATACCATACATGTTCGCCGAAGGACCTCCCAAATCGCTTAAATATCCCTTGAAATCAGGCATTTCCATAATTTGCCTGACTTCATTGATTATGCTTTCCTTACTCCTTGAGGCGATAAACTTACCCTGGTGGGCGCTTATTGTGCAAAATGCGCATCCGCCAAAACATCCTCGGTGGATGTTAACCGAATGCTTTATCATTTCATATGCGGGTATGCGCTTGTCTTTGTATTTAGGGTGGGGAAGTCTTGTGTACGGCAAGTCGTAGCAGCGGTCAACCTCTTCCGTCGTCATAGGAGGATACGGCGGATTCACCACGACATATCTGCCGTCTACTCCCTGTATCAGACGGCAGGCGTGCATTTTGTTTGATTCTTCTTCAATGTGCCTGAAGTTTTCGGCTTGGGCTTTTTTGTCACGCAAACACTCTTCGTGCGGGTGAAGTGTAATGTCGCCCGCCGGTGTCCCTGGCGGAATTTCGTCCTTGCGGCACAAATAGACAGTTTGTGGAATATCGCGGATTTCGTTTATTTGTTTTCCTGCCAAAAGCTCGTTGCATAAGGCTGTGACAGGCTTTTCTCCCATGCCGTAAATTATCATGTCAGCACCCGAGCTGCACAATATGCTTTTTTGCAATTCGTCTTTCCAATAGTCATAATGCGTCAACCTCCTGAGCGAAGCCTCGATTCCACCCAGCACGATTGGCACATCAGGAAAAAGGCTGCGTAAAATCTTGCTGTAAACTATTGTAGGGTATTCGGGCCGGCAATCATGCCTGCCGTCAGGACTGTATGCGTCTTCCGAACGGAGCCGCCGGTTTGCCGTATATTTGTTTACCATTGAGTCCATGCAGCCGGGTGCTATGCCGAAAAACAATCGTGGCTTGCCGAGTTTCTTGAAGTCTCGGTAGTCACCGTGCCAGTCGGGCTGCGGCACAACGGCGACACGCAACCCTTGCGCTTCCAGCGTCCTGCCGATGACGGCAACGCCGAACGATGGATGGTCTACGTATGCGTCTCCCGAAAAAAGTATTACGTCCAGTTCGTCCCATCCTCTCAACTCGACTTCTTTCTTTGTTGTAGGCAGCCAGTCTGAAAGTTTAAACTTATTCATCTGATTTATCGTCAACTTCGCTTTCTTGTTTGGCTTCGTCGTCCCATTTAATGAAGAGCAATACAAGTTGGTGCAATCCGAATGCCTTCATGTTGTTGTTGTAGATGACATCCAGGCATAGGTCGAGCAGCTCCCTGTTTGTTTCAGGTTCAGATTCAAGAATCGACCTGATGTTCAGTTTTAACTTGTCTAGTACGGATTCGTCAATGATACCGTTACTGTCAATGAGATTTTTCAACAGAGAGTATTTTTTTATTGTATTAAGATGTTCTTCGCTTACCATCATGCTTCTTGTTCCAGAAACATTGGTTTGGATTTTGTAGGTTTTCATATTATTCTGATTTTATGATGTTTCCTTTAAAATTAATGGTTTATTTTAGCTGCCAATAACAATGATGATAATATGCGCATTGTTATTATTATTGGATTTTATCCTTTTTAATGTAGCAAAGGTATAATAAAATTTCTGAAAGAACAAATCAATAATCCTATTTTAACGCGAGTCTTGTTTAAGCTGGTTTGTTTATTTGTCCGTTTTGTATGTTTCCCATACATTCATTTGTGTGGCTTCAGTGTTTTTTACATGGCATTGACTCCTGGTTTTACAATTCATTCGTCTTGCACATAATGCAAAGAATATATTGATTTTGCTTATAAACTTATTGTTGAATACAATATTGTAATACATTGATTTATAATATATTATTATACGATGATGTGATGTCTAATTTAGGGCGGTTGTCTCCTTTTTACAGATATTGTTTTAATTGATTTGTAAAAGATGGTCTTTTAGATTACAATAGGTTACCTTTTGCTTTGTAAAAGATGGCATATTGCTTTGCAAAAGGTAACCTATTGTTTCCGACTTTTGTTTTTCCGCTCGGACTTATGTGTGTAGATTGGCGAATATGTGGCCTGAACATGCCTTTTCGTATCATATTGAATGAAGCAAAAAGGGCATTTGTCAGTTTCTGATTATGGTTGCTTTTATAGTGGTTGTTGTCTCCTTAGATATTCTAAAGCGGTTGTCCGTGCGCAACCCTGTCACCCAAAGTATTCGCCCTTTATTGTCACATAATACTGTTTGGTCTTGTTTTTCGAACAGGTTGAGTTTAAGGTCTGTAAGAAAATCGCTTACAAGTCTAGACCCTTTCATTCCGAATGGTACGAATCTGTCGCCCGTTCTTACAGTCCTTATGGTTAGGGGCCATTCTGTTTTGGCTGCGTCTGCGTAGCAACAGTTTTTGTCAAGCAGTGATGTACGGTCGGCGGGTGGGCAGGGCAGGGTTTCTATCTTAACTTTGGTTGTGTCATCATATACGTATAATCCGTCTTCAGGGATACGTATCGTACGTATTGTAGGAGCGTCGTCAATAGGTTTGATAACGATTGTTCCGCGGTTTACGAGCAGGTTGTGTGTAGATGAACTGAAAATGCGCCCAGTCACATCGGAACGTATGGCGCGGAAAACCTGAGCTGATTGTGTCGGTGCGAACGAATGTGCTTGTAGGATATGGAATAGCACGTCCTGTGGTGACGGACCGTTTAACAAGCGTTCAACCGATATGATGGTTGTACCGTTGCTATTAGTTGTAATGGCATTTTGGGCTCCGTCTGTTATGATCTTGTCCACAATTCCAACGGCGCGCGCCACACTCTCTGCGGCCTTGGCAATGGCGCTTCCGACCGACGGGTTAATTTGCCGCATCAGTGGCAGGATGTCTAGCCTTATCTTATTCCTCGTAACATCGTCGATCAGGTTGGTGCTGTCGGTAACATAATCTTGCCCGGCTAGTTTTAAGGCATGTTCAATTTCCGCTCTCGTAACACACAACATAGGTCTTATTATGTTCCCGTTTATAGGACTGATGCCTTTCAGACCGTGTATGCCCGTCCCCCGTATCAGGTTCATTAAGACAGTTTCAACAGAATCGTCCTGATGGTGTGCAACGCAGATGTCGACAGCGTCGATGTCTTTTATTAGGTTGTCAAAGTATGAATAACGCAGATGTCGGGCGGCCATTTCTATGCTGACATGTCTGAGCCGCGCAAAGGTTGTGGTGTCGAAATGTGCGATGTGGAGTGGTGTGGAGTTCGATTTGCAGAGTTCTGTGCAGAAATGTTCGTCACGGTCTGACTCGGCCCCACGAAGATGAAAGTTGCAGTGGGCGGCCTCAACATCGTAGCCGAGTTGTTTTAATGCCAAAAGTAGGGCTACACTGTCGGCCCCGCCCGATAAAGCCACAATATGTTTCGCGTGTTTGTCGAGCAGGGAGCCTTCGGCTATGTATGTTTCAATTTTATGTATGAAACTCTTATTCAACATATAATACAAGACCTTTAAGGTACTCACCTTCCGGGTGATAAATGTTAATAGGATGGTCGGCCGGCTGGTGCAGTTGGTGTAATATCCTTACACGACGGTTGGCAGTTGCGGCGGCAGTGAATACGGCTGCGCGGAAGTTGTCCTTTGTTACAACCTGGCTGCAACTGAATGTGAACATGATGCCACCCGGCTTAATCTTGCTAAAAGCCTTAGCGTTAAGCCTTGTGTAGCCTTTTAAGGCGTTGTGCAAAGCCGAACGGTGTTTCGCGAACGCCGGCGGGTCGAGTATGACGAGGTCGTATGTGTTTTCTGATGCATCGAGGAACTTGAATGCATCTTCGCAGAAAGACTTGTGACGGCTGTCGTCAGGGAAGTTTAAGGCCATGTTGGCATCCGTAAGGGCAATGGCCTTTGCGCTACTGTCAACCGAATGGACTAGGTTAGCCCCTCCACGCATGGCATATACGGAGAAACCTCCTGTATAACAGAACATGTTGAGAACGTTGCGTCCTTTTGCGTAGTGTTCAAGTAGTGTGCGGTTGTCTCTTTGGTCGACGAAAAAGCCCGTCTTTTGCCCTTTCAGCCAGTCTACATGGAATTTCAGTCCGTTTTCAACGGCCGTGTCGTCGTTGCTTTCGCCTATTATGAAACCGTTTTCCTGTCCTAGTTCAGCCTTGAAAGGCAGTGTCGTTTCACTTTTATAATAAACATTTTCAATATTTCCGCCCATTATTTTTACGAGGCTGTTGGCTATTTCGTGGCGGCATGTGTGCATGCCTACACTGTGTGCCTGCATTACAGCAGTTTTACCGTAACAGTCTATAACCAATCCGGGCAGGTTGTCGCCTTCGCCATGCACTAGACGGTATGTATCACCGGAGTTGTTATCAGCCACTCCTATGGCTTTACGTGTTTCCAAAGCCGATGCAAGACGTTCTTCCCAGAACTTGCCGTTTATTTCTATATCTTCAAATGAGAGCACGCGCACGGCAATGCTTCCTATCTGGAAGTGGCCTACGGCAAGGAAATCTCCAGTATTTGAAAATACACGCACTATGTCGCCTTCGTTTATGCCTTCGTCTATTTTATTTAATGCTCCTGAAAACACCCAGGGATGAAAACGCTTTAAACTCTCTTCTTTTCCCTTTTTTAAATATATGTTACGATACATTCTTGATTTAATTTTTAAGTTATGATGGTATTTTCTTTTCGTTATGAATTATTGCAAAACCAATTAACGGCTGTAATTATAGGATTTGCGGTTGAATCCTAATTATTTACTACGAGTTTGTAATCTCCAGTACGTTCCAATCTCATTAGTTCCTCGTATATCTTTATGCACGCCCATGCGTCGGTTGCAGCGTACGTTTTTTGACTGTCGCTCAACACGTCGGTCTCCCAATTGCTGAGGCGTACAGTCTTGCTTATTTTTTGGTGGAAGAAGTTGGCGTACAGTTTCTGAAGGCTTAGGTCTTTAACTCCTAGTTCTCCTACGTGTTGTTGTAAATCAATGAAATTACCAGGAGTAAAATCAGCTCTTTTGTGCAGTGACAATATGTCATCGTGCAATGATAACCCTATTTTAGGTATGTTAATGTCTTCAAGAAGACGGATTATGGCTGGAGGCATGCCTATGAGATTAAGCCTGAACAGAAAACAAGTGTCGTGTGTCGACACTTGCAGTAATGCGACATTGTGCCTTTGCCCTTTCTTGAAAGAGGGGCGCGTTTCTGTATCAACGCCTAGTATGTCTTGTCCCAACAAGTATGCTACAGCCTTTTCGGCTTCGGCTTCGGTGTTGATGACGAATATGCGGCCATCGAATACGGCTCGCGGCAATGCCACAATGTCACTCTTGTCGAATTTACTGTATATGATCTTTTCCATGTTTTCACAATCAAGTGAGCCAAACCCCGTGCTTCACGAACGGTGTGCAAAAATATAAAAAAATGATGAGTTTGTGGCTTGTTCTGACAAATTTCAATTACTTTTGCAAATAAAAAAATCCAGAATAAAGATGGGTAAGAAAAAAAACAAACATACTGATAGGACGTTCTTTGATGTTGTCGGACTGAAAAATATACTCCATAATGATATTGTTAATTTTATTATAGGTGTAGCTCTGGTGTTCTTGTCGATTTACATGATTATTGCATTTTTATCGTTTTTTTCGACTGGACAATATGATCAAAGTCTTATATTGGATCATAGTTTGCATGAAGTGCTTAACAAGGACAGGGAATTTAAAAACAGTTGTGGTTCGTTTGGCGCGTTTGTATCATACTTTTTCATAGCACGTAGTTTTGGCATTTCTGCCTTTATAATACCTGTTTTTATGGGGCTGGCAGGACTTAAATTGGTTAAGGCATACAATATTAACCTTCTGAAGTGGTTTGTTTGCCTTATGATAGCGATGATTTGGTTGTCGATTGCTGCCGCAAAATTACTTACTCCTGTAATGGGGGGCCGGATTTTTAATCCTGGCGGCGACCACGGACTATATTGTTCACAATTTATTGAGAATGTAATTGGAGTTTACGGGCTTACAGCTGTATTATTGTTGTCAGCAATAATATTTTTGACATATTTGAGCAAAGAAACGATAAATGTTGTCCGTAATATTCTTAATCCAGTAGGGAAATTATCTGGAAATGTGAAGTTTGGCATCAAGAATAATGTATCTGATAAAAGTGGCAAACAACAGGTTGAGCCGATAAAGACACTTGATGACCCGGAAGTGTTCGACGATCCTGAGACTCAGACCGTTGTTTTTGACGATGCTGCCGAGGTTAGTAATAATGATACAGTACAGAAAGGTGAGCCCCAACCTCATAATTTGTCCAACGTTGATAAGGAGCCGGCAAGACAAAGTCAGGATATCATAATAACCCAGGGGGCTAAGGAAGTTAAGGCTGATTCTGAAGATGTTTCCGGGCATAAGGATTTGTCCACTCCAATTGATCCTAGGGAGCCTTGGACAAAATATAAGTATCCGACGCTTGACTTGCTGAAAAAGTATGAGAACGACGGGAAACCATATATTGATATGAAGGAGCAGAATGCTAATAAGAATCGTATTGTCGAGGTTCTTAATAGTTTCGGCGTTCAGATAAAGACGATAATGGCTACTGTTGGTCCGACAATAACCTTGTATGAAATAACTCCAGCGGAAGGTGTGAAGATTTCTAAAATAAGAAATCTTGAAGATGACATAGCATTAAGCCTGTCTGCTCTCGGTATACGTATTATCGCGCCTATTCCAGGCAAGGGGACAATCGGTATCGAGGTGCCGAATAAGAAGCAGAATATTGTGTCGATGGAAAGTGTCTTGAATTCTAAGCGCTTCCAGGAGACAACGATGGAGCTGCCTATTGCTGTCGGTAAAACGATTACCAATGAGATATTCATGGTTGACCTTGCCAAGCTCCCTCACTTGCTTGTAGCTGGAGCTACCGGACAGGGTAAGTCGGTAGGATTGAATGCGATAATAACTTCATTGCTTTATAAGAAACATCCTAATGAGTTAAAGTTGGTCTTGATTGACCCAAAGAAAGTAGAGTTCAGTGTTTATGCACCTATAGCCCAACATTTCATGGCAAAAGTGCCTGATGATAGCGAAGAACCAATCATTACAGACGTTTCTAAGGTTATACGTACGCTGAACAGCTTATGCAAACTCATGGATTCAAGATATGATTTGCTTAAATTAGCCGGAGCGAGAAATATTAAGGAGTACAACAAAAAGTATATTAACCATCAGCTCAGGCTTACTGACGGACATGAGTATATGCCATATGTTGTTGTCGTAATAGATGAGTTCGGCGACTTGATAATGACGGCTGGTAAGGAAATAGAATTGCCTATTGCCAGAATTGCACAGCTGGCACGTGCCGTGGGAATACACATGGTAATAGCAACGCAACGTCCTACAACTTCTATCATTACAGGAAACATTAAGGCTAACTTCCCTGGTCGAATGGCTTTCAGGGTTAGTGCAATGATTGACTCGAGGACAATACTTGACCGTCCTGGCGCAAATCAGCTTATTGGACGTGGTGATATGCTTTTCCTTAACGGTAATGATCCTGTCAGGGTTCAATGTGCATTTATTGATACTCCTGAAATAGAAAGAATTAATCAGTATGTAGCCGCCCAACCTGGTCCATTGGAGCCAATGGAACTGCCCGAGCCTGCTACAGATGACGGTGGAGACATGGGCGGTGGAAACTTGGATGTGCATAATATGGATCCTTTGTTTGAGGAAGCTGCACGTGCAATAGTATTGAGCCAGCAGGGGTCAACCAGTATGATTCAACGCAGATTTTCAATTGGCTACAACAGGGCTGGTCGATTAATGGACCAGATGGAGAAAGCTGGAATCGTTGGAGCGACGCAAGGCAGTAAGCCGCGTGAAGTTCTTATACAAGACGAGACGAGTCTTGAAAATCTGTTTTCACAATTAAGAAAATGACAACCAAAAGACATATAATGTTTATGAAAAGACTATCAATAATCTTCATGCTACTGGTATTGACAGTTAGCATCAGTGCACAGAACGCTACTCAAGCTCGTAAAATATTAGATAAGACAGCTTCGATAATAGGACGGAAGGGTGGTGCTGTTGCAAATTTCAGTATAAGCGGTAAATACGGGAATTCATCAGGTACAATTGCAATAAAGGGAAATAAGTTCAATGCAAAAACACCACAGGCGATTGTTTGGTATGACGGAAAGACCCAGTGGACTTATATGAAGAAAAATCAGGAGGTTAATGTAAGTACACCGACAGAAGCCCAGCAACAGTCAATGAATCCTTATAAATTCATAAGTATTTACAAGAATGGGTTTAAACTCGGAATGAAGAATGTCAGTGAAGGTTGGCAGATTCACCTTTATGCAACTAATCAAAAGCGTACGATAAAGGAGATGTATATAGTAGTAGGTAAAAATTATCTTCCAAAGACGATACGTATGAGGCAAAGTAACGGTTGGACAACGATAAAAGTGACTAATTTTAAGGCGAAAAACCTTGCTGACACAATGTTCCGATTCAATGCAAAGGATTTCCCTAATGCAGAAGTCATAGATTTGAGATAAAAGACTTTTTGCCTGAAACAACATTCACAGGAAGATTATTGAATATTCAACGTGTTGGATAATACCATGAATAAGTTGCAGTTGCTAAGGGTGTTGCGCAAACATATAAAGTTGGCCGAGAAACGAAGTGTTGCCTATGAGCAGAATAAAATAGCAAAACTGTTTCTGTATATAGGAGGAGCTTTTATTATAGTTTACCTTATGTTCATTGCCATAATCTTGGCCCTAATCGCAAACAACTTAAGTTCGTATACCCCATACGAGCTATTGTTCGGATTGGCTCCATTCCTTCTTGTGGCTGATTTTATTATTAGATTTATTGGGCAGCAGACTCCAGTACAGTTAATCAAACCATATTCGCTTCTTCCAATTTCCAAGTATGCCTGCGTAGAGATGTTTATATATTCCAGCGTTATTACACCAAATAATCTTTTATGGACAGCCGTTACTGTACCTTATGCTATTATGACGGTATTGTTTAGTGAAGGTGTATTTGCAGCACTTGGGGTTGTTGTTTCATTCCAAGTTCTTGTAACGATAAATAGCCAATGGTATATGCTTGTAAGGACTTTGATCAACCAAACGGTGAAATGGTGGGTTTTGCCTGTCGTGTTTTATGCACTAGTCTTCATGCCTTTATACTTGAAAGACATTGACTATTTGTTTAATTTTTATTCTTCCGCAGGTGACGGGTTCGCTTATTGGCATCCGCTGAATTATTTACTTATTATTTTTGTACTTGCTGCTTTTGTAGAATTGAACAAACGCGTCCAGTATCATTTTACCTATGTTGAAAGTTCTGGTACAGAAAAAACGAAGATGAAAAATGTTTCAGAATTGCGGGCTTTTGACCGTTATGGTGAAATAGGAGAATATTTGAAACTAGAGACAAAAAGTCTTATGCGTAATAAGAATTTGCGTAAGTCTTTCATGTTTGCAACAATTTTTGTTATAATGTTAAGCCTTGTCATTTCATTTACAGATCTGTACGAGGACGATTTCTTCACTGTATTTTGGATTGTTTACATATTTGTATTGTATGGCTCTATTCAACTGATAAAGATTATGAGTGCGGAAGGTAATTATATAGATTGCCTGATGATTCACAAAGAGAACATAATACAGTTGCTTAGGGCAAAGTATTATTTTTATACGGCAATATTGTTTTTGCCGTTGTTGTTGATGCTCCCTACTGTATTTATGGGAAAATATTCATTATTGGCATTGCTCTCAATGATGTGTTTCACTGCGGGTCCTGTGTATTGCCTGTTGATGCAGATGGCTGTTTACAACAGACAGACAATACCGTTGAATACAAAATTTATAAGTAAGGGAAATGTTGAGAGTAATTATTTTCAGGTTATTGCAGAACTTGTTGCCATGTTTTGTCCTGTAATGATTATTTCTATACTTAAAGGCCTGTTAAGTGAAGATCTTGTATTTATCGTGCTTCTTGTTGTAGGTTTGGCTTTCATCCTAACGCATAAGTTATGGATAAGAAATATCTACAAGCGCTTTATGGTCCGTCGTTATAAGAACATGTGTAGTTTCAGGGCTACAAGGTAGTGATTAAAATTATTTGGTGAATTTTATATGCATTAATTATAATACAATGTCAATATTACATTCAATTAAACCAAGATGTGTCGTCGACTTCGAACATATGGTGACCGGTATAATGGAAAGCTATAAGGATAATCCGGATTTTCCACGTGCGGAAGAGTATGGAACGACAGATGAAGAAGTCAGGGACTATGTTTATGACAAGCAACGTATACTTGACAGGGAGGAAGAACGGAGCAAGAATTTGGTGGTTCCTGGAATAATACTTGTAATGCCTGTAATAATACTGTCGGGATTCGGCAACGGAGTTGTCCTTTTGCTGTTAGGCGTTTTTATTGGCGTTGTTCTGATGCTTGCATACTTTATGTTGATGCATGCATCTGACAAGCGTCGTTTGAAGAAGATGTATGATTCGAGAATCGAGGAATATATTAAGGCTGTGATTGGTTTTGACGAAAAGTCAGTCTGAAACGGATGTTTGACTTTTGAGTATAAGCTGAACTTTATAATGATATTGTCCTGCAAAGTGAGATGAATAAAAAAACCGGTCGCATGAAAATACATGCTGACCGGTTTTCTTATTTGGTCTCAATCTCTTCCTTCATGTCAATAAAGTGTTTCTCACTATCATAAAATTCATATTGCAAGAAAGCCATTTTCTGTGAAGGAACAATGTGTATCCCGCGTCCGTATTTCATTTGCCACTTTCGTTTCAGGCTTATAAAACCCTGGTTTATGTATGCGGCCACGTATGGATGCACGTGCAGATAGAATTTCTTGACGCCAATCTTGTTGATAAGTCGGTCAATTTTTCTCTCCAATTGGTCAACGAAAAGGATGCTTGACTTAATTTTGCCTGTGCCAAAGCACGTAGGGCATGTTTCTTCAACGTTAACGTCTATTGCCGGACGGACTCTTTGTCTTGTTATCTGCATAAGTCCGAATTTACTTAGCGGAAGGATGTTGTGCCGGGCACGGTCTTTTTGCATGTTCTTACACATACGCTCGTACAGCATTTGACGGTCTTCGGCAAGATTCATGTCGATAAAGTCGACGACGATGATTCCGCCCATGTCCCTTAAGCGTAGTTGCCGTGCCAATTCGTCTGCTGCTCCAAGGTTAACGTCAAGTGCGTTAGCTTCTTGTCCGTTTGCCGAGCGTGTGCGGTTGCCACTGTTTACGTCTACAACATGTAGTGCTTCCGTATGTTCGATAATCAGGTAAGCTCCATGTTTGTAGTTTACTATTTTGCCGAAACTCGATTTTATCTGCTTTGTGATGTTGAAATTATCGAATATTGGCACGTTTCCTGTGTACATCTTCACTATGTTTGCCTTTTCAGGGGCTATTAGTGTAACATAGTGTTTAACTTCCTTGTAAACCTCTTCGTCGTTCACGTATATGTTTTCATATGAAGGGTTGAACAGGTCGCGCAGCAATGCTACGACCCTGCTAGTCTCTTCATATACGAGTTGAGGCCTTTTTTCTGTTTTCTGTACTTTGGTAACGGCATCCTCCCATCGTTTTAAGAGGATTTTCAGTTCCGTGTCGAGTTCGGCTACCCGTTTGCCTTCCGCTACGGTGCGCACGATTACGCCAAAGTTTTTCGGCTTTATACTGTTGATAAGTTGTTTCAGTCGTGCACGTTCCTCGCCGCTTTTGATTTTTGAAGAAACCGAAACTTTATCATTGAATGGTATAAGGACCAGATAGCGTCCGGCAAAACTTAACTCACCAGTAAGTCGCGGACCTTTTGTCGATATTGGTTCTTTTACTATTTGCACCATCACTTCTTGCCCGACGTTCAGAGTCGTCTGTATGCTACCGTCCTTTTTCAGGTCGGGCAGGCGTGATGCCTTTGAGAATGGATAAAGTTTCTTCCTGTCGCTTTGTACTTGCTTCAAGTACTTTTCGTAAGAGCTGAATTGACTTCCCAAGTCTAGATAATGCAGAAAAGCGTCGCGTTCGAATCCTACATCTACAAAACAGGCATTGAGCCCAGGCATCAGTTTCTTAACCTTTGCCATGTAGATGTTGCCAACAGAGAAAGACGCCGAGCGTTGCTCGGTCTGATACTCTACCAGATTCTTATCTTCCAGCAGGGCAATCGATATCTCTTTCTGTTGGACGTCAATTACTAATTCGCTGGTCATTTCCGATTGTTTGAACTTAGTTATATGAAGTATATAGGTTATGTTGCTTTTGTTATTATGATAATGCTCAAATCTTATTTATTGTAAGTCTTGAGTTACATTAACCTGAAAAACGTTCAACCTTCCTTCAATTGTCATAGAATAGGGCATGCCGACAAATATTATTTTCATGGTATCGGCATGCCCTTTCAGCCTGTGTTTTGCAAGCTTTCAGGCAGTAGGCTTACTTGCTCTTATGCCTGTTCTTTCTTAATCTTTTCTTACGCTTGTGTGTTGCCATCTTGTGGCCCTTTTTTTTCTTACCGTTTGGCATAGTTCTATTAATTTTAAGTTGTTATAAATATTTTGTTTTTGTAGAAACTAATAAATTATTCACCTTTCATTTTATTTACGAAACTTTTTGCCGGCTTGAAACTTGGAAAGTCGTGCTCGGCAATTTCTATTGTAATATTTTTTGATATGTTACGCGCCGTCTTTTTTGCCCTGTGTTTTACTACAAAGCTGCCAAAACCGCGCAGGTATACGTTCTCTTTCTTTTCGAGCAAACTGTTCTTGATCGCTTCCATAAACGCCTCCACGGTTGCAGAAACGTCTTTCTTCGTGATTCCTGTTGAAGTTACGATTTCCTCGATTATATCTGCTTTAGTCATTTTTATTTTTTGTAATTACTGTTGTCGAATTTAGCACTTTACTTTTTTGAGCTTGCAAATATAGTGGTTTTTGCCGTTAAACGGAAATTTATTTTGCTTTTTTTGCTAATTTGGAGCTTAAAAAGACCTATAAATCACATACTTACCTGAAAAATGTATTTTTGCGGCTGTTAAACGCATAGTTTGCATTTTAGCTTGTGAGCGTCTGTATGCCATGTTGCATACCATTACTTGCTTAAATTGAAACTTGTGATAGTCTGTAAAGTCGTCATGCAATGTTTGGCCTGATTTAACAAGTTGATATTCAGGAGCTTGTAAAATACGGTCTTTTACTTGGTAAAATGCCGCATTTTGCTTCCTAAAAGGTTGTTTTGGGGATTGTAAAACACCATGTCTTGCTATCTGCTTTTGTATGGTTAGTATCATACTTTATATTAAGTGTCACGTTTTTGATTCCAATTCAAGGCGTCGTTTTCTTATCTTTTAAAGTCTCGGATTTGCTATATTATAATTTTGTCTGATGTGTGTAATTTCGTCAGTTTGTAGTAGATGTATTGAAAATTGTAAGTAAGGCATTCATCACTATATAATCAAGTAAATAAAGAAGTTACATTTTTGTGGAATGAACATCCACATGAAGTTATGGCTTGTTTTATGGTTAAGTGTTTTAAAATATTTTAAATACACGTCTGTTTGTTGTTGGTTTTACTATATAATGCTTATATTTGCAAAGCATAAGCCGAAATGCGGAATGATTGTGTCTTGGTGTCATTTTGTCAGGCGTGGTTCTTGCAGAGAACATGTTTGTTGGGTGTCAATATAGGCATATCCGCTTGTAGGGCTTTGCATAGCTTACATTTTGAATTAATTTGATTAAAAAGAATACTTATTTTATCTTATGTTTGAGAACTTAAGTGACAGGCTTGAACGCTCTTTTAAAATACTTAAAGGTGAGGGCAAAATTACCGAGATAAACGTGGCTGAGACCCTTAAAGATGTGCGTAGGGCTTTGCTTGATGCGGACGTTAACTATAAGGTGGCCAAAACGTTTACTGATACGGTTAAACAGAAAGCTCTTGGAATGAATGTCCTTACGGCTGTGAAGCCAGGGCAGCTTATGGTTAAGCTTGTACATGACGAGCTGGCCGCATTGATGGGCGGTGAAAGTGTCGGGCTTAATTTGAACGGTCGCCCGTCTGTTATATTGATGTCAGGCCTGCAGGGTTCTGGTAAGACAACTTTTAGTGGAAAGCTTGCCAACATGCTGAAGAACAAGCATCGTAAGACGCCGTTGCTTGTGGCATGTGACGTATACAGGCCAGCTGCTATTGAACAGTTGAAAGTCGTTGGTTCACAAGTTAATGTACCAGTATATTCAGAACCTGGAAACATGGACGTTGTGGAAATAGCTCAAAACGCTATAAAGGAAGCAAAAGCAAAAGGTCTTGATGTTGTTATTGTCGATACAGCGGGACGTTTGGCTGTCGATGAGGAAATGATGAACGAAATCTATACGCTTAAAAATTCGTTGCATCCAGATGAGACGTTGTTCGTAGTAGACGCCATGACCGGTCAGGACGCAGTTAATACTGCTAAGGAGTTTAACGATAGGCTCGACTTCGACGGAGTTGTGTTGACTAAACTTGATGGTGATACACGTGGCGGTGCTGCGATAAGCATACGTACGGTTGTCTCCAAGCCGATAAAGTTCGTTGGTACAGGCGAAAAGATGGAAGCCATAGATGCATTCCATCCGTCGCGAATGGCCGACCGTATATTGGGAATGGGAGACATAGTCAGCCTGGTAGAACGTGCCCAAGAACAGTTTGACGAGGAAGAGGCTAGACGTCTACAAAAGAAAATACAAAAGAATAAATTTGATTTTAATGATTTCCTCGGTCAGATACAGCAGATAAAGAAGATGGGCAACATCAAGGATCTTGCTTCCATGATACCGGGTGTAGGCAAAGCTATAAAGGATATCGATATTGACGACAATGCATTTAAAGGTATCGAGGCCATTATCTTGAGCATGACTCCCAAAGAGCGAACTAATCCCGAAATTTTAAATACTAGCCGTAGAGCTAGGATTGCTAAGGGATCGGGAACAAACGTCCAAGATGTCAACCGCCTGATAAAGCAGTTCGACCAAACCCGCAAGATGATGAAGATGGTCACAGGCTCAAAAATGAGCCAGATGATGGGTGCTATGAAAGGCATGAGAGGGAGAATGAAGTAAAATAAATACAGGAATTTGTTGTTGATGGGCAAGTATGTGTTCTCGTGCTTCATGGTCGTATGTTACGTTTACCATATTGGCATGTGTGATACTTTTTGCTTGTAGAATATTTACAAAATAGAAATATTATGAGTTACCAATTGATAGATGGCAAGGCCACTGCAGCTAAGATAAAAGAGGAGATAGCTCAAGAAGTTGAGGCTATCGTCTCTGCTGGTGGCAAGCGTCCGCATTTGGCGGCAATTCTTGTCGGTCATGATGGTGGAAGTGAGACCTATGTCAAAAACAAGGTTTTAGCTTGTGAGGCTTGTGGCTTCAAAAGCTCTCTTATACGTTTTGAAGACGATGTGACAGAAGATGTGCTGTTGTCTAAGGTGAAGGAACTCAATGAGGATCCCGATGTCGACGGATACATTGTACAGTTGCCTCTTCCCAAGCATATTGACGAGCAAAGAATAATTATGGCTATTGACTATAGGAAAGACGTAGATGGATTTCATCCGGTCAACGTCGGGCGTATGGCAATAGGTCTTCCTTGTTTCATATCAGCAACACCGTTGGGCATTCTCACTCTACTGCGCCGCTACGGCATCGAAACGTCAGGGAAGAAATGCGTAATATTAGGAAGAAGTAATATTGTCGGCAAGCCAATGGCTCAGCTCATGATGCAGAAACAGTATGGCGACTCTACTGTTACAGTATGCCATAGCCATTCTAAAACGTTGAAACAAGAGTGCCGCGAGGCTGATATATTGATAGCCGCTATAGGAAGTCCTGATTTTGTAACGGCAGACATGGTTAAAGACGGTGCTGTGGTAATAGATGTCGGTACGACCAGGGTTCCTGATGCCACACGCAAGAACGGTTTCCGCCTTAACGGAGATGTCAAGTTTGACGAAGTGGCAGATAAGTGTTCGTACATTACACCTGTACCGGGAGGAGTTGGGCCAATGACAATATGCTCGCTGATGAAGAACACTTTGGCTGCGGGTAAAAAAGAATACTACAAGTGATGACAGCTGAAGAATATTACAAGATAGGAAATGAGTTCCGGCGGAAAGGGAATATGCAGATGGCCATCAATAATTATCTCAAGGCAATAGAGCTTGACCCCGAAAGTCCGGCCATTGAAGCCAAGCGCATGTTGGACAGAATATTGAATTATTATTGTAAAGACATGTATAACCCTTGATTGTCAGGCTGTTCCGGAGTTAAGAGTCTTTGGACGTCTTCATCCGGTGATGCCTGTTTGATACTGTGTGAAAACGTATGATTATCGCAATGGCACTCATTAAAGTGTTTTGCAGATAAAGTATTAAAGAAAATATAATTAGATTTTTGGGGCGTGTATGAATAATGCAGCTTCTAACAAAAACCTTAAATATAATAAATATGAGTAAAATCAGAGGAGCTATTGTGGTTAACACTGAGCGCTGTAAGGGATGTTCGCTATGTGTAGTAGCATGTCCTAAGAAGGTCATAGAGCTCACAACCACTTGCGTGAATGTGCAGGGATACGCCTATGCTGAGGCCGTAAGACCTGATGAGTGTACGGGATGCGCATCGTGCGGCATCGTATGTCCTGACGGGTGCATCACAGTTTACAAGAAAAAGATGGAGGAATAGCAAATGGCAGAGAAAGAGACGATTTTGATGAAGGGTAATGAAGCCATTGCCCATGCGGCTATCCGTTGCGGTGCTGATGCTTATTTCGGCTACCCGATTACTCCGCAGAGTGAAGTTATAGAGACACTTGCCGCCCTGAAGCCATGGGAAGAGACCGGTATGGTCGTTCTTCAGGCTGAGAGCGAGGTTGCGTCAATCAACATGGTGTATGGCGCGGCCGGTGCTGGTAAGCGCGTGCTTACATCGTCATCAAGTCCCGGTGTCGCCCTTATGCAGGAAGGCATCGCTTACATGGCCGGTGCGGAAATTCCCGGTGTGTTTGTGAACGTGCAGCGTGGAGGTCCCGGTCTTGGTACAATCCAGCCCTCACAGGCCGATTATTTCCAAGCTACCCGAGGCGGCGGTAATGGCGACTACTACGTTATCACACTTGCTCCTAACAGTGTGCAGGAAATGGCAGATTTCGTTGATCTGGCCTTTGAGCTTGCATTTAAATACCGTAACCCGGCAATGATTCTTTCTGACGGTGTAATCGGTCAGATGATGGAGAAGGTGGTTCTTCCGCCTTACAAGCCACGCCGCACAGAAGAGGAAATAGCAAAAGAATGTCCGTGGGCTACAATGGGACGCACTAACGGACGTAAGCCCAATATCATGACATCTCTTGAGATGCAGCCGGAAGTGATGGAACAGAGAAACCTCGCATTGCTGCGTAAATACCAGCAGATTAAGGACAACGAGGTTAGATATGAGAAGACCCTCTGCGATGACGCAGAATATATAATCGTATCTTTCGGTAGTGCAGCACGTATTGCAGAGAAAGCTGTCGAGTTGGCACGCGAAGAAGGCATCAAGGTCGGTTTGTTCCGTCCTATTACTTTGTGGCCTTTCCCGGAAAAAGAGATTGCAGCCCTTGCTGAAGGAAAGAAGGGT
>HF986630.1 GCA_000433175.1 Prevotella sp. CAG:1058 | reverse complement strand
TGTCTTCGTAATAGTCGCGGGCGTGTACGTTTGTGACTGCCCTGCCGTTGAGCACAATCTGGCTTATGCTGTCGCCCAGCGGCTTCAGCAGTATGGGGTTCATGTCGGCGCACGGGGCTATTCCGCAAGCCTCGGCCTGCACGGCTTGCGCGCGGCCTATCTCGAGTCCGTCAGGCGTTACAAACGAGTTGAGCGCCATGTTTTGCGCCTTGAACGGGGCGGGACTGTATCCGTCTTGCCTGAATATCCGGCAGAAGCCTGCTGCAAGAACGCTCTTGCCTACGTCGCTGCCAGTACCGGCGAACATCACCGGGCGGAGTCTTTTCATATGCTTAAGTTGCTGATTGGTCATAAGACTTGCAAAGGTAATATAAATTGGCAAGTCTGCAAAATGATAATACTTTTTGAAGTTTCAATCAGCTTTTATTTTCGACATGAATTAGTCGAGTCCATGTTGTCTTTTACTTATTTTTGCAGCAATTCTTAATAACAGGCAAGCTACGGGGGCTTCGTAAAAGTATGCGGTTGAGGACTGTTAAAGTCTGCTATTTTGCCAAATATCTAATCTTTGTCAAGATACTGAATGGCATATTGAAGGATGAGGAAATAATATGGTAGCAGCCTTTATGGTTGATATTTACCGTTTCACAAAAAAACAGATTATTTTATTTTCGTTTTAAATCAAAATACAATAGGCGGGTTTTCAAAAGTTCGTCTTGTGGAATATCATAATATTGCTTTTCAATTTCCTCGGTCTTATATAGGGGTACAAAGCCGTTTCTATCATAATACCTGAGCACCTTTGCCTCATTGTATGCATCCACTACGATGAAGCGGCATCCGGTCTTGTTGTCCTCATGCCGGAACCAGTCCTTTATAAAGGACATCAGTTGCTGTCCAACATGGCTCGGCGTGTCTTGAAATTCGCGGTTGACACCAAGTCTTCCTATCAACACGGCTGGATAGCTGCGCCCTCTTTTCGGGTTTACGATGTTGCGCTGAAAGCGGTTCTTATCATTGGAGGACATCAGTTTGGTCTTGATGCTGTCATTTGACAAAGTGAACAGTGCCACAATGCGGTGCGGAGTTCCTGTCGTTACCCAACAATAAGTTTTCCCCAACAATTCTTCCGCATACAAATCGGCATCATTGAGGAAAAAATCGTCAAGGTCATCTACGCCGCAACTGAAAGGAAGACAATTCTCACGTACTTCCTTGTTGTAGGCGAGCATGACACAATCATTGTACAATGAAATTTCGCCCATTGTCATTTGAATCTGAACGAACGGGATTTTTCCAATACTTTTTGCAACCGCTTGTTGGCTGAAGCCGACAAACGGGGCGTGGCTTTTAATGCGTTCTCGTCAGCATTAAGCACAAAATCCTCGGCCGTTGCACCTTCCAGAACAGGAATATTTTTTATCGTTATGGCCATAATCGTACATTTTTTATGCAAATGTACTGTTTTATTATTACACCGCAAAATAGTGTGCGGATTTTTACTATTTTAGTAAGCCTAAATCAATTAAAGGCTATCTCATTGTTTAGGAGAAAGGTTTGAAATCAGATTGATTGCTTCAACCTTTGTTTCATTCACCCTATCTGCATAGCCTTGCGTTGGGCTGATGCCCGTATGTTATGGCAATTTGCCTGTTTTTTCTAAAGATTTCACTGGTAAAAAATCAGGACAAAAGTTTTTTCTGAAATAGAAAATGGATTGTTTGTTTATGTTAATATTCTGCCGTTTGTCAGGTCGATTGTTAACATACATTTGCCTGGCAAGGCCATGCGGAGTGGCAAAAGGTGGCCTTTTGCAGCCCGGAATGTTGCTAATGATGAAGCTGTTTGCGGTCTTTTGCGGTGTAAAAGGTTACCTTTGAGACCGTAATCCGACGGTTGCGGTGGCTTGGTTGTTGTACCGTTTGCTTGTAAATGCTTGGCTGATAGGGCTTTATGCCGAAACTGCCGTTTTGTGACATTTCTTTAAATGTAAGCCGTTTTGCCGTGGGCGACGGCCTTCCTGACGCGTTAACCGGTTTGTATTGACGGTCTTTTTCGGTTTCGTCTTGTACATTCCCGGAGGCCATGTTGAGTGCCTTAAGAATGTTTCCAGGCATCAGTTAAGGGGTGTTCGCACGGCTGCCTGAATATGCCACATACATGCTTGCCGTCCGGGCGCAGGCAGGCTGTCGGTGCAAGTCGCGGCACCACTGTCAAGATAGAAGTGCAACACCTCCG
>HF986629.1 GCA_000433175.1 Prevotella sp. CAG:1058 | reverse complement strand
ATAATGTGGTTTTCGTTTTTTTGCATCAAATTAAAATTAATTTAAGATTCGTCTAATGAAATTTATTTAGAAAAATCATATATTTGTATTTGTGTTTGATGATTAAAAAACGTTTATGGAATTATCTATAAGTAATTTTGGTCCTATAAAGGAGGCAAATATTGATTTCGGCAACTTGACATTCTTAATAGGTCCGCAGGCTAGTGGTAAGAGCCTGTCTTTGGAGTTGCTGAAGTTGATAATTGATAAGTCGCATATTGTTTCTACGCTCCGGAATTATAATTATATTTTGAGTAAAACAGATGCGAAGAACATTTTGGACTGGTATTTTGGCGAAGGCTTATCGGGCTTGTTTAGGGCGGATACCAAGATAGCTTTAGATAATAAGCCTTTTTCTACACAAGACTTGCTTAATGTAATAGCTGGACAAAATGTTTCCGGACTGTGTAAGGAGTCTGTTTTTTATGTTCCGGCACAAAGGATTTTGAGTATGTCGGAAGGCCGTCCAAGAAATTTTATGGAATATGACATTTCAACTCCTTATGTGTTGAGGCGTTTTAGCGAGACGTTACGCGTATTCATGCAGGGCGGTTTAGGAAACCCTGATACCATTTTTCCGATAAAAAACAGACAGGAAGGGGCTGTGAAGAAATCTATTAATGATACAATATTCCATGACGGAAAGGTTGTTCTTGATAAAACCGGCGTGCAGCGGAACATGAAACTGGAGGTGGACGGAATGAGAATCCCATTTATGGCGTGGAGCGCGGGGCAGAAGGAGTTCATGCCGTTGCTGTTGGCCATATACTGCCTGTCAGGGTCTCCTACACAAGTGGTTGACAAGAACGATTATGATTGGGCTATCATCGAGGAACCTGAAATGGGGCTTCATCCACGGGCGATACAGTCGGTGTTGTTGGAGATTATCGAACTGATACAGAATGGCAAGAGGGTGGTTGTTTCAACTCATTCAACGACATTCCTTGAATTTGTATGGGCGTTTAATAACTTGGTAGGTTTGCCGGACGAAGAATTCAAGAACGCCATGTGCGAGATGTTTGGGATACGTAAGGATTCAAATGCCGCGGGGCTGTTTGACAGATTGAAGGAGAAGACAATAAAAACGTTTTATTCTGCTAAACATCAAACTGAAGGTGGCGTAACCTTCTCTGATATATCTACATTGGATGCCTTTAATGAGGATACTGATATTTCGGAATGGGGCGGATTGTCTACTTTTTCGGGAAGGACATCAGAAATAGTCAGTCGCTATGCAGAGTAATAACATGTCTAAGTTTGAGTTTGCGGTGACGAATACTCCGGACATAGCAGGCGGATATAAGAATGGGCTTCAGGCTTTTGGCAGGAATTCGTCGTTTGTCGAAGTTGACGATACCAAAAAGCTGGAGGGCAGTGTGGACATTGATGAATGTACGAAGGAGCTGTATCCGGACGAGCCACGTTGGGATTATGCTTTGGGATATGGCGGTAAGGCTTATTTTATAGAGGTGCATCCGGCAAGTACAAGCGATGTTAAAACGGTGATTGAAAAGGCTAAATGGCTGGACGGATGGCTGAATGCAAAAGCTAAAGAATTGAAGGCTTTGAGGGTTGG
This sequence comes from Prevotella sp. CAG:1058, assembly GCA_000433175.1. Taxonomy (GTDB): domain Bacteria; phylum Bacteroidota; class Bacteroidia; order Bacteroidales; family Bacteroidaceae; genus Prevotella. Next base: position 406 of record HF986629.1, on the reverse strand, counting down.
TAATAACTTATATTGGGTGGCGTCAGGGAAGGTTAACATATTGAGGACGTCACGGCAATATAGAATGCTGATGCAAAGTAAAATATTATTGTGTAATAGGTTTAAACCTGCGGTAAGATAGAGTGCAGGTGTCGTACGGATATCTGAAAGTTCTTTTTACCTTACTCTTATCACATCATCAAGGTTGGTGGTGTATCGTTTCGACTCGTGCTCGTGCTTCATGCGCCAGCTGTTGTCGGTAATCTGTATGGCTGTCTTAACGGTGTCGTAGCCGTTTTTGCGGTTCAGGGCGTCGATGGCGGCAGCGAGGCGTGCCTGCTTGTCGCGGTCGACGGGGTCGAAGAGGTCGGGCTGTATGGCGTTGTCGGGGCAGATGTCGGTGACGATGACTCCGGCCTTCTTGTAG
>HF986628.1 GCA_000433175.1 Prevotella sp. CAG:1058 | reverse complement strand
TTTGCGCATGTACGTATAGGGCGAACTTTAAACATCAAATTTATTGATTGGCAACTTGCGGACATTCATTTAAACTTATTCATTTACGGATAAAAAGTGGATTACTTTTGTGTCAAAAGTAACCGAGTTTTGAGTCAAAACTCAGTTACTTACAGTTTAAAAATAAAGTTTATTGTTTACCTCGCATAAGCCTTTTGTATGAAGATTCAAAATATTAATCTGTAAAATTAATTCCAATAAATATTACAATTTCATGGAACCCTAATTTTACGGCAAGCCGTTGTCAATAAAATACCCAAAACGTATAAGGCATAATAAAAATTAGGAGCATTGAAATCGAGATGTTGTGTACTGACATTCAAGTTATGCCTTATTGCAGGGCTAAGCCTAAATCTTACATTAAGATTTTCAACCTTTAGTTTATTTCTTTGACGTAATAATTAATAAAGTCAATAAGCCATAAGATTTAAACATACTGCATAGCAGGCTGGGAATATGCAATAACCACAGCCAGATTTATTTTTGGTAAGAACCAATAGAAACATCTTTTAACGCAAAAAACAGGAAAGTATCAGAGAAATATCATACTTTTGTAAAAACATAGGCCCATGAAAAAGCTAAATGTCATATTATCAATACTTGTTGCCGGCATTACGGTAACTTTTGCACAAGTGCCTTACAGACAAGGCACAAGCCAAGCGACGGACTCTTTGAAAATAATGGCAAACAATATGCGAACGACTTCATTTCGCATATTAAGCAAAGACGGCAAAGACTCCACGCGATACAAGCTAAAGGTGTACAAGATTGACAAGAATGCCGTAAAGATGCCTAAGTATGATGCCTTCAAAGAAAAGATGAAGAAAGAACCACTGGCTGGCGATTTATTGAAAGATGTTGTCGGAAACATTGTCAAATAACCAGACGCTAAAAATGGTGAGCTTAACTAAATCAGGCAATTATAATAGTTGTATCCAATAGCATAATAAATAAAAGGAGACCTCAACACTACAGATTTCTTGAAAATTAAAAGTGCGGTTGTGGCATGGCCACAACCGCACTTGCATGACTTGTTACTTATCGAAATGAAACCGTAAGACCAATCAAAAGTCCTTACGGTTTCATGTTTTTAATTACTTCCTTACGAACTTATAGCTCTTGGTGCTTCCGTCGGCAGCCTTTACAGTAGCAACATAAACTCCTGAAGGCAGGGCGGAAAGGCTTATCACATTAGCGTTGGCTGTACGCAATACACGGCCTGACACATCACTGAGTGCTATGCTCTTCACACCGTCTGCGGCACGCAGTTCGTTAGCAGAAATCACAACACCGGCATTTGAGTCTGTAACGGTAGAAATGCATGTCGGAGTCTTGTCTACATAGATTCCGATATTGTCAAGCAACAGGCAGTCTCCACTCTTAGTCCTCAGCCTTATGGCTATATAAATATCCTTTCCTGCATAGTCTGCCAGACTGATTCCGCGTGTCTTGGGTTCGATGCTTTCATCTTCAACAGTAAGAAGTTCAGTGAAACTTGCTGTATTGTCATCGCTCTCAGATACCATAATCTGGTAATCCTCAAGATACGTCTTATTGTACGAATAACCATCCCATACGAAATAGCTGTCAGGTCCGTCTATGCTAACCTGTGGCAGGATAAGCCATCTGTCGGCCTGGTCCGTACCGTTCAGCCATGATGTACCTGCCAACAGATATTCACCAAACACTTCATGTTCAACAATATTGAAAAGTCCCCAACCGTCTTCATTGAATTCTTCACCTGCCGCAGGACTAACCGTACCGCCATCCTCGGCACGGAATGTGAACTCTGCCGGCAACTGGCCGTCCTCAAAGTTCCAGAATTTAGCCGGCTTGCTTACCACTGTGAAGTCTTTCGTCAGCACATTGTTGTCAGCAATTCCTTCATTATCATTAACTACCTCGACTTTCAGCGTATGGTTGCCATCGCTCAGGTCTACCAGTACATCGTTAATTGTAATTTCCGTAAGAACCTGGGGACGTGCTACGGCTTCGCTTTCCTTAACCACTACGTCGTCAATGCTGACATTAATTTTGGCATTCACCTCGCTGATACCGCCATTGCCAATATTGAATTTTACATCCTTGCTACTGCTCTCACGCACGAAGTCGGGAACATTCTGCAAATCAGACAAAGCCAAATCGCCTGTCTCCGATTCAATCTTGTCGAACGAGACATCGTCGATGAGAATCAGGTTCTGGTTCTTCTCGCTGAATGCGTAGAATCCAAGGTAAATTGTCTGTGCCTTGTCAAAATGGATTATATTGACTGACTCACTATAAACGTCAACCGAGAACGGAGCATACTCAACAATCTTGTTGGTCATGGCCTCCGGAGTGGCTTCATTGCCCCAGTATACAGCCAGTTTCTCAGGATATGACTGTAAGTTGGAATACCAGAATTTAAGTACATAATAGCCGGGCTCAACATTTATCGGGTCAAGCATGGCCCAGTCGTTACCGTCATTGTTTGAGTCGTATCCATAAGAAAGGCAACCGTTTCCAGTGCGTGCCATATTATAGAATCCAGATTCTATGACTACGTCCCAAGTACCTTCGTCGTTGTTAAGGTTGTAGAACTTGAAGTCTTCCGTGTTCTCAGAAGCCTCGAATCCCATTGTGTACGGCACGTTCAGTGGTGCCTTATGCTTTACAGAAGTGTAGCAGGTATCGTTAGGATGGTCGATATCGTCAGGATGAGTAGCCCAAGCCTTTATGCTGTAAGTAGCCAGAGGAGTTGAGAGGTCGGCCTTAGCATTGAATGTGTATTCCATTGTCGCACCTGCAGCCAACGTTTCATTAACTGTTTCCGTAGCTATTTCCTTACCGTCTACGGCAAACGCAACATCAAACGAAGCCAGGTCAACACGGCCATTGTTGGTTATGGCAACCTTTACAGCCTCTTGTCCGAGTCCCATACCTGAAACGGGACTGATAATCTCAGAGACCTTCACGTCAACCGGATTTGCAATAGGCTCAACTGTAACTGAACAGATGTAAAGATAGTCCTTATACGCAGTCGAAGTTGCATGGAACGCAAAATGGAACGGTTCGCCAGCCTTTCCGTCATAAAGGAAATAGCCCGCCTGTTCGTTTTTCACAATGTTATCGTATGTGGCTTCCTTTTTTGTCATGTCGTCAACAGTATTACCTGTACCGGAGAACACTTCCATGCTCTCACCATAAGGACTGCCCACAAACGTGTACTTCACAATCAGCGTGCCAGTCTCAGTTGGTGTAATGGCAGGAGAAATAAGCCAATCGTCGCCACTATTGAAGTAATCGTACTTGTAGGCCACCTTTGACGGAGAGCCTTCCTCGTTGAAAAGCCATGTTGCTCCGTCGCTGTTCGCATCAACAACGGTCCAAGTATTAAACTCGTCAACCGTGTCGAATGTTGTCGAATAGATTGCATACGCATGCGCAGAAACAACCGACAACATCATTAATAACAAGAGTATTGATATTTTCCTCATAATTAATTCGTTTGGGTTTCACTTATAAACAGAACCATAACATTCCATAAGGCAGAACCCTTTAACCTTACAAAATATGTATAAAAAGTACTTCCAATGTGTAAAATTAATAAATTATCCTTGCACCTCATTATAAAGTGTAAGTATTCTATTTTAAATTAACACAAATACGTTAAATCCCCAAGATTAATCAATAAGACGCAACAATACAACCGTAAAATACGGTTACAATAAAACAGTAGGAATCATTTATCCAACAAAAATAAAAAACCAAATTCCTTTTATTTCGAATAATCGAAATTTTACCGTATCTTTGTGCCCAAATAAAATCTAACAAAATGAAAACATCCAAGACACTCTTCATGTCGGGCCTTATGTTGGCGGCCATAACACTGCCATGCAACGCCCAAACCAAAGACGGAGGCATATCAAAAGACATGCTCCAGGTGATCAAGCAGACACAACCGCGTACACCGACCGACCGCGCGTTGTTCAACGCCTTGGCGTCTAACAGTATCGACGCACTTGCCGTAAACCAGGCAAACCAGGGTGCTATTGACACATACTTCAGCGTTGAAACACCCAAACAGAGCATTACCGACCAGAAACAGAGCGGTAGATGCTGGATGTTCAGCGGCTTCAACGTACTGCGCTCGTCGTTTGCACAGCGCACAGACTCGCTCACCATCGAACTGTCGCACGACTACCTGTTCTTCTACGACCAGCTGGAGAAAGCCAACCTGTTCCTACAAGGTGTCATCGATTGTGCCGACAAGCCCATCGACGACGAACGCGTGCGCTTCTTCTTCAAGAGTCCTATTAACGACGGAGGTACCTACTGCGGCGTTGCCGACCTTGTGTCGAAGTACGGACTCATGCCCGCTGAAGTCATGCCTGAAACATATTCGAGCGACAATACAGGCAGAGTGGCAAGCCTGCTGAAGTCAAAACTGCGCGAATTCGGACTCAAACTGCGCGACATGGTAGCACAAGGCAAGAGCAAGGCCGACATCAAAGCAGAAAAGACAAAGATGCTGTCAGAGGTTTACAGAATGCTTGCGCTCACAATGGGCGAACCGCCTACCGAGTTCACATACGCCTTCAAGAACAAGGACGGACGCACCGTTACCGAGCCTAAGAAATACAATCCAATGACTTTCGCAGCCGAAATACTTGGCGACGCACCAGTAAAAGGCTCGTTCATTATGGTGATGAACGACCCGCGCCGCGAGTACTACAAGACCTACGAAGTTGAATACGACCGCCACACATACGACGGGACCAACTGGAAATACCTCAACCTGCCTATGGAAGACATAGCTAACCTTGCCGTAGCTTCGCTTAAGGACGGACGAAAGCTTTACAGCTCATACGACGTAGGCAAATTCCTCGACCGCAAACGCGGATACTGCGACGTCAACAACTACGACTACGGCTCGCTCTTCGGCACTACGTTCGGCATGGACAAGGCGCAGCGCATCATGACATACGACAGCGGCTCAACCCACGCAATGACGCTTACGGCCGTTGACCTGGACAAGGACGGCAAGCCCGTCATGTGGAAAGTCGAGAACAGCTGGGGCGGCAGCTGGGGCCAGCAAGGATGTCTGATAATGACAAACGAATGGTTCAACGAGTACATGTTCCGCCTCGTGGTAGACAAGAAGTACGTACCGGCAAAGACGCTGAAGCAATACGAGCAGAAGCCTGTAATGGTCATGCCAGAAGACCCGCTGTTCCTGCCGGACGAATAATAACATAAAGCCTTCATTTTAAATTCATCAAGGAGAACAAGCAAATGAGTACGGTAATATATCCTTCGCCTATATTCGGCCCCGTACACAGCCGCAGGCTCGGCATTTCGCTGGGCATCAACCTCATGCCGGCCGACGGCAAGGTCTGCACGTTCGACTGCATATACTGCGAATGCGGTTTCAACGCCGACCACCGGCCCAAGGCCAAACGGCCTACACGCGAGGAAGTGGCTGAAGCCCTGGAGCGGAAACTGGCCGAAATGGTTTCAGACGGCCAGCTGCCCGACGTGCTGACATTCGCCGGCAACGGCGAACCGACAGCCCATCCTGACTTCGGCGGAATCATCGACGACACAATCCGCCTGCGCGACAAGTACTGTCCGAAAGCGAAGGTATCTGTATTGAGCAACGCCACAAGGGCCATGCTGCCCGAAGTGCACAAGGCTCTTGAGCGTGTAGACAACAACATACTGAAGCTCGACACCGTAGACCAGGCTTACATCGAAAAGGTAAACCGCCCTACCTACCCCACTTACGACGTAAAGGAGGTTATCGAAGCTATACGCTCGTTCGGCGGCAAGGCCATCGTACAGACAATGTTCATGGGCGGAACTATGAACGGCGAGGACGTGGACAACACCGGCGAAGAATACGTCGGTCCGTGGCTTGAGGCAGTGAAATACATAAAACCGCGCAAAGTCATGATTTACACGATAGACCGCGAGACACCTGACCACGACCTGAAGAAGACATCGCCAGAAGTGCTCGACGCCATCCGCGACCGCGTAACGGCCTTAGGCATTGACTGTTCGGCAGCATATTGATTCAAATAAAAACATTACCGGCCGCCATGCCGCTTACCGTCATACAGTAAAGACGGTTGCAGCATGGCGGCTTTTTCATGCCTGACGGCCGGTAAAAGGAGAAAATCAGTCACACGGCATGTCAAGAAAACACGGGCATTCAGATAATTTGTAAAAACATTCTTTCCGTAATTCTCAATTTCTCCGTACTTTTGCACGGTTTTTAAGGAAAGGATAACACACTATGCCAAACATCAACGACATGACCGTAGGCTCGCCTACGCGCGACATTGTAAAGTTCGCCGTTCCGCTGATAGGCGGATACATCCTGCAACAAATGTACCTGATTATCGACGCGGCGATAGTAGGCCAGTTTATCGGAGTCAACGCGCTGGCGGCCGTCGGCGCCTCGTCGTCCATAATGTTCCTCATCATGGGCTTCTGCAACGGCTCGTGCGCAGGCTTTGCCATACCAGTGGCGCAGGAGTTCGGGGCGAAAGAATACTCAAAGATGCGCGCCTACGTGGCCAACGCCCTGCGCATAGTGGCGGTAATTGCGGTCGTAATAACAGCGGTCACGGCAATATTCTGCGAACACATATTAAAACTTGTCAACACGCCCGACGACATATTCCACGATGCCTACCTGTTCCTTCTGCTCAACTTCCTGGCCATTCCTTTCACCATGTCTTACAACATACTGGCAGGATTCATACGGTCGCTGGGCGATTCAAAACAGCCTTTCTACTTCCTTATAGCAGCATCGCTGCTCAACATTGCGCTCGACTTCATACTGATAATAGGCCTCGGCATGGGCGTTGAAGGCGCAGGAATAGCCACGATGACGGCACAGGCTTTCGCCTCGGCGCTGTGCTTGACCTACATAAGGAAACACCTGCGCATACTAATACCTACTGGGGGCGAGCGGGCGTATGACGACAAGAAGACAGGCCGCCTGCTGATGAACGGCATACCTATGGGCATGCAATTCTCGATAACGGCAATAGGCGTAATAATGCTGCAGAGCGCCAACAATGCGCTTGGAACGGCCTATGTGGCAGCGTTCACCGCGGCGATGCGTGCCAAATACCTCTTTACCTGTGTGTTCGAGAACATCGGCGTGGCCATGGCAACCTACTGCGGACAGAACATAGGGGCGCAGAAAATCGAGCGGATAAGGCTCGGAATATGGTCGGCAATAAAGATAACGGCAGTGTATTTCGTATTCACGATAATCGTAATATACCCCTTCGCTGACGATATGATGCTGCTTTTCGTAAAGTCGGGCGAACATGGAATCATCAACAACGCCGCCCTTTACATGCGCCTGTCAAGCTATTTCTTCCCGGCATTGGGACTGCTAACCATCTTGAGATACAGCCTGCAGGGCCTCGGGTTCTCCAACCTTTCAGTGTTGTCAGGCGTCATGGAGATGATAGCACGCTGCGGAGTGAGCCTCTGGCTGGTGCCGGCGTTCGGCTTCCTCGGCGTGTGCTACGGCGACCCCACGGCCTGGGTGGCTGCCGACCTGTTCCTCGTCCCTGCCGTATACTTTGTCTACAAAAAGCTTAAAAGCAAAATAAACCGGCAAGGGTAAAACGCAAAAGGGCGGAAACAAGATGTACACCATGTCTTGTTTCCGCCCTTTCCAAAATACTGGTTCTGTCAGTCTTATACTTTATTTACTCCTTCAGCATATCTTTCCACACCTTCCTGAGGCGCTCAACCAAAGGCTTGACCTTTACCGTAGCATTGCGTCCATTTTTGACATCAACACCTTCAGCTACAAGGACAGGTTCCCTGTCACCTCCTCCGGGCAAGCCAACAGGCTCATCCATTGCCTGCCCGCCGCCATCAAGGGCAACATCCGTACCAACCGGCTCAACTCTGCCGGCAGCCGTCCCGTCGTCCTTGCCTGTGTTTACAGTAATCTCTATATCGTCAGGATTCTGTTTTTCCGCTTTTTTGCCGCCCTTTCCTGAAGAGTAAAGTTTCTTTATCAACTCATGGTAATGCTCGCTATCGTCGACCACGTACTTATCATTTACGCGGACAAAGCCGTCGTTCATGTCGTCAAGCCCTGTGGCAAGTATGGCTATCTTGGCGTCATTTTCAAGTGTGTTGTCGTCTGAAACGCCCCATATCACCTCAATCTGCGGCGACAGCTCGTCCATGAAATCGTCTATTTCCTGCAGCTCGTCAACAAACAGCGGATTGTCCTTGCTAGTGTAAATGTTGAACAGTATGCGCTTGGCCTTGGTTATGTCACTGCCGTAAAGCAAAGGCGAATCAAGGGCGTCTATTATGGCTTTCTCCACACGGTGCTCGCCACCGGCACGGCCTATGGCCATTATCGCACCGCCGCCGCTCTTCATTGTCGACTCGACATCACGGAAGTCAAGGTTTATGTCGCCCTCAATGGTTATCAGCTCAGATATGCTCTTGACGGCGTTGCTCAATATGGTGTCGGCCCGCTTGAACGCGTCCTTCACGGAAATTCGTGAATCTGAATATATGTCGCACAGGCGTTCATTGTTGACTATGAGCAGCGCATCCACATTCTTGCGCATCTCCTCTACACCCTTCAGGGCCTTGATTATCTTCTTCTCCTTCTCGAAATAGAACGGTATCGTCACCACGCCGATGGTCAGCATACCCATTTCCCTGGCTATCGAGGCCACCACGGGACCGGCACCGGTGCCCGTGCCACCGCCCATTCCGGCAGTTACAAACACCATCTTAGTCTCGTCGGAGAGCAGTTTATGCAGCGCATCCATGCTCGACTCAGCCTCCTTGCGCCCCTCTTCGGGCACTCCGCCGACACCGAGGCCCGTATTACCGAGAAGCACCTTGACGGGGACGGGCGACTTGGCAAGCGATTGGCTATCGGTATTGCATACGGCGAACGTCACGTCGCAGATGCCCTCCTGGTACATATTGCGCACCGCGTTACACCCGCCACCGCCAACGCCTATGACCTTTATTATCCTTTTCGTCATATCGACGGGGTCGCCGAAATCTATTACTCCGTGTCTTGTACTATCCATGTCTGAACTTTTTTCAAAAGCGGCACCACCGTACGCGGGGCGCTACACCGCCATATCCGTTGCAAAGATAACCAACTTTTCCATTATGCCAATGCGCCGGCAAGGCTTGCAGACGAAAAAACATCAAAGATAATCATAATTTTAATAAAATAATGGATTACTTTTGCAGCATGGATTACACGGAGGGGAAACAACAGGAAGCCGAAAGACTGGCGGAGGAACTGAGCCTTACGGTAAAGCGGCTGCACAGCATGGGGCGCTACGACCTCATGCTGCAGGCAATAACCGTGCCCTTGCTCGAACAGTTGCAGATTGAGGCCGCCAGGACAAGGCTCAGCCGACTGGTGATAACAGCCGACTTCCGCTTCATCCTAGCCGACTATAACAAGGAAATAACCCTCACCCCCGTACACAAGGCCATCTACATATTATTCCTTGACCACCCTGAAGGGATTGAGTTCAAGGACCTGTCCGACTACCGTGACGAACTGCTCGCGATTTACAGCAAAATAACGCCGGGCACCGATCCGGCAAAGATTGAGGAGACGGTAAACCGCCTGACCGACCCTACCGACAACGCAATAAACGAGAAATGCTCAAGAATAAAGGCTACGTTCGGCTGCATGATGGACAAGTACACGCTAGACTACTACATGATAAGCAGCCACACTACAAAGCACTTCAACAGCTCGTCGCGAGTGTGGTTCAAGCGCCTGAAGCTGATCACCCTGCCCCGCGAACTTGTGAGAATGGACTTCCGGCCTGCAGCTGCCTCCTCAGTGACACTACCCACAGGCGGCAACAGTCAGAACGATTAGCACGCCAAGGAGTACAAAGTATAACACATTGGTAACCAGCACATTACGACATACGTTACAAAAGGCCGTGTTTTGCAATGCAAAACACGGCCTTTTACACTGCAAAAGGTAACCTTTTGCAGCATGAAAGACCACATATTGGAAACACAAAGAAAAGCGGCAATAGATTTTTTAACAAAATGGGCGGCAATAATTTCAGTAATAACGGCTTTTTACTTATCTTTGCCCATGATACGGAATACCTTCACTACAAGGGCATGGCCGTGCAAAACAGACTATACCAAATAACTCTTATATCATGAGAAAAATACTAATATTACTGCTGACCGTCATAGCCATGACGGGATGCGACAACAAGAAATCGGCTGAAGAGCTTTTTAAGGAGACATCATCGGGCGTTGTAGTGGTGCTGAACGAGTATTACTACGAACTGAAGCTGCCAAACGGCAACTCGCTATACTTCACCGGACTTGACGAGGAAGGCGACATAACGGGGCTTACGGCCGAGGTGAACGAGGCTAAGGCGAACCGCAGCATGCTGACGGGCACTGCCTTCTTCGTAGACGACAAGGGCACGCTGATGACCAACAGGCACGTGGCAGCCCCGGCAATAGACGCCGTGACGGCACGCCGCAGCATGATAAACATAATGAAAGCCATGAAACTGTACTTCGCCGAGGCCATGAGCACGCTGTCCGACCAGTTCGACGTACTTGAGAGCCAGAAAAGCTCGTGCTCGTATGTTGACTTCTACGGATACATGCACGTGGACCAGGAGAGGCTGGCTGAAATAAACTCGCAGCAGACGGAACTGAGGCGGCAGTACAACCTGCTGAGCCAGTCGAGCGACGAGATTGACAGCAACATAGACCCGGAGGGCATAAAAATACAGGCCGTATGTGAGCTTGGCATAGCCTACAACGACACCTACGTTACGACGGACAAGGACTTTATCGACAAGAACCCGTGCGTGGTTACGCGCACGTCTGACAAGGAGGACGTAGACCTGGCACTGATACAGCTGAAGAACAAGAAGACACCCGAGGGCGCGCACATATTCAAACTGCGCGGCGAAGGCGGCAACGGCAACTTCCTGGACGGACTGCTTGGCGGCAACGGGGCAGACGAACCGCTGAAGATAGACCAGCAGCTGTACATGATAGGCTACAACGCCGGACTGGTGCTTGCCAACACCAAGCAGGGAATAAAGGTGCAGATGACAAGCGGCAAGATAACGCAGCTGCCCGACGGACAACGCCTGCTGTACAGCATACCGACGCTGCAAGGCTCGAGCGGAAGCCCCGTAATAGACGAATACGGCAACCTCGTGGCCGTGAACTTTGCAAAGCTCGGCACTACGGACAACTTCAACTTCGGCATTCCCGAAGAGCGGATAAAGGAGTTCCTGAAACGATAAGATACCGTAACAGCATCTTACAGGAGCGGCAATAAGACCGCCGCATGAAATAAGAAGAAACATAAACGGCCGTTTTCACGATGAAAACGGCCGTTTACTATTTTGTTACCACATCTTGCTAATCAAGCCGAGCTTGGTTGCATCGATGAATTCCTCTATGTGGCGTATCTCCGGACCGTCAGGCACCTGCTCGCGTACCTGGCGCACGGCGTCGAAAACGCTCGTCTGCCCGTGGAACACCAGTCGGTAAGCGTTGGCTATATGGTCCTGCACCTTCTGAGACACGCCATGGTTAGTCAGGATGGTCGCGTTGATGCCGCCATACTTTACGGGGTTGTCGCTGGCGATGATGTAAGGCGGAACGTCGCGGCTCAGGCGGCATCCGCCCTGCACCATAGAGCCTCGTCCTACGCGTACGCCCGCATTGGCAATCACGTTTGACGAGAAGATAACGGCGTTCTCAATCTCGCAGTCGCCTGCTATCTTAGTACCGTAACCGAACACACAATCGTCGGAAATCTTTGTATCGTGAGACACATGGACACCCTCCATGAAGGAGTTGCGGTTGCCTATGGTAGTCTCTCCGCTGCAAAAAGTGGCACGGTTGATAACTACATTCTCGCGGAACGTATTGTCGTCGCCGATAACCAGCGTAGACGCGTCGCCGCAATAGTTGAAGTCTTGAGGCACGGCGCCAAGCACTGTGTTCTGGTAAACCGTGTTGCCACGTCCGAGACGCGTTCCGTTCATTATGCTGACGTACGGATAGATAACGCAGTCGTCGCCGATGACAACATCGCCCTCTATATATGCGAAAGGATAAATCGTAACATTTTTTCCTATTTTCGCCTTTGGGTCTATTTCTGCTTTTGGACTTATCATAACTTTAATTCATTTTATGCCTTACATTTAATCCCTTCCTCCGCCGAGTGCATAATACAGATTGACGACAGCCTGCATCTTATAGAAGTCGTCCTGCACCTTTGACAATTCTGCATTGAGCAGCGACTGTTGGGCCGTTATGACCTCAAGATACGTACTGCTACCCATGCTGAACAAGTCCTTGGTGTATTCAACATTCTTGGTCAGGCTCTCTATCTGCTTCTGCTCCAGCTTGCTCTTCTCGTCAGACGAGTTGTAGAGTACAAGGGCATTGCTGACCTCGCTTCCGGCAGCAAGCACCGCATTCTGCCATGTGTTGTAAGCCTGCTCCTGCTGTGCCTTGGCAACCTTGAGTCCGGCTATAAGCTGTCCGTTCTGGAATATGGGCTGTACAAGGCTTCCAACTGCACTGAGCAACCACTTACCAGGGTTGACGATACCTCCACCGCCGTTGTTGGTAAACGCGCCGCTGGCACTTATAGAGATGTTCGGATAAAACTTAGAACGTGCAGTCTGTACGTCATAGAAGCACTGTGCAAGCGCCATCTCGGCATAATGCACGTCGGGACGGTTGTTAAGCATCTGGATGCCAACACCCGTACTGAACTCCGTAGGCAACGACTGGTCTTCCAGCTTGCCGCGCCCTATGGTTTGGGCCGGCTGACCCAGCAGCAGTGAAAGCGAGTTCTCGGTTTCACGAATCTGGCGCTTCAGGTCGGCAGCCTGTGCCAATACTGAATAATAGTTGGCCTCAGCACTCTGCACGCTGGTCTCTTTAGCCATGTTGAGATCCTTCTGCAGCTTCATCATATCCCATGTGTCCTTGGTCAGACTGGTCATGTTGTCTACAATTTCGAGCTGCTTGTCAAGCATCATCAGCGTATAATAAGCATTGGCTATGTTGGCTATCAGGTTGGTCTTTACCACAAGCTGGTAGTCCTTTGTTGCCAAAAGTGCCATCTGTGCGCTACGCTTCTGGTTCAGAAGGTTACCGAAAAGGTCGATGCTCCAGCTTGCGTTAACCGGCAGCGAATAAGTCTTTGTTGCCTTGCTTCCGTCCCATGAAGATATGGTTCCCTGCGGAGAGAACGTGAACGAAGGAACGAATGCCAACTTGGCAACGCTCAGCTGCGCTTCAACCATTTTCACATTGAGTGCGGCATTGAGCAGGTCTGTATTGTGGGCAAGCCCTTGCTCAATAAGAGCCTGCAACTGCGGGTCGGTAAACACACTGCGCCACGGCAGGTTACCGAAACTTGTAGTATCGGTTACAGCCAGAGTGTCAGTGTTAGAAGTAACGTCGCGCACAAGTCCTGTGGTATTGACCTCAGGGCGTTCGTACTTCCCGTAGATTCCGCAGCTGCTCAAAAGGGCAGCGGCGGAAATCATTATCAATATATTCTTACTTTTCATTACTGTTGTTCATTTTTCGTATTATCAATCCTACGAGTGTACTGCAACAACTCGGTGTCAACAGCAGCCTTGTCATCGTCAAACTCAAGCGGCCTTACCTTCTCCTGCAAATACTGGAATATATAGAAGAGAGCCGGAACGACCAGAAGCTGGCAAATCATACCGATAAGCATACCGCCGATAGCGGCCGCACCAATTGTCATGTTTCCGTTGTAACCTACACCAATAGGTATGAGCAACGGGGCAAGACCGATAATCATGGCCAACGAGGTCATCAAGATAGGACGCAGACGGGCGCTTGCACCAAGAACCGCAGACCATGACAAGTCCATACCCGTACGTCGGCGTTCAAGGGCGAACTGTACGATAAGGATGGCGTTCTTGGCCAAAAGTCCGATAAGCATGATAAGCGCAATCTGCATGTAAATGTCGTTGTTCTTTCCGAACAGGTCGGTGAATATGAACGCACCTGCAATACCGAACGGTATGGACAAGATAACCGACAACGGAACGAGGTAGCTCTCGTACTGCGCACTCAGAATCAAGTACACGAAGGTAAGACAGAGGGCGAAGATGATCATCGTCGAGCTGCTCGACTCCTGCTCGGAACGTGTCAGACCGGAGAACTCGTAACCGAAACCGGTCGGCAACGTCTGGCTGGCAACTTCCTCGACGGCACGGATTGCGTCACCAGAAGAGTATCCGTCGGCTGCGGTAGCGTTGACGTCAATAGAGGTAAAGAGGTTGAAACGGGCAATTTCCTGCGGTCCGTAAACCTTCTTCATTGAAACGAACTCGTTGATAGGAGCCATTCCGTTGCTTGTACGCACATAAATATTATTCATGCTCTTCAAATCTTCGCGCATCTTCGGGTCTGCCTGTATCATTACACGGTAGAGCTTACCGAAAGAGTTGAAGTTAGAAGCATAAAGACCTCCGTAATAACCTTGCATGGCAGTAAGCACCGTATTTGGGTCGATACCACTCTGCTTACACTTGGCAACATCGACATCAATCATGTACTGCGGATACTCAGAATTGTAAGAAGTCATTGCCGTTGCTATTTCCGGACGCTTGTTAAGCTCGGCCAGGAAGTTCTGAGTAATCTTGAAGAAGTTGTTCACATCACCTCCGGTACGGTCGAGCATTGAGAACGTCAGACCGTTGGTTGCAGAGAAACCTTGCACCATAGGCGGCTGGAAGGCCAATATCTGGGCACCCTTGATGGAAGCTGTCTGCTTGTAAATCATGGCAAGCACCATCTGTGAACCCATGCTGTGGACATTGAAGTACTTCATGAAGCCTTCTTCCTTGTCGCGGTCTTCGAACGACTTCAGCTTGATAACGAACGTACCCTGGTTAGAGCCTTGTCCTGAAATGAAGTTGTAACCGGTGATACGCAGACGGTTCTCGATAGCCGGGTTGGTTGCAAGCATGGAGTCAACCTGGTCCATTACCTCATTTGTCTTTTCAAGAGAAGTACCAGGAGCGGTTGACACCGTACAGAACACGGTACCAGTATCCTCGTCGGGCACGAGACCGGTCTTGGTGTTCATCGCAGTAAATACAAGGGCTGCAGCTCCTATTACTACTGCTATGATTGCGATTACAGGCTTCTCAACCAACTTGCGTACACTCTTGGTGTACTTGTCCTGAACCTTTCCATAGGCACCGTTGAAGGCTGCATGGAAGCGGTCTATGAAAGACATCTTACGTGCAGAGCCGTCCTCGTTCTTCGGTTTCAGCAATATGGCGCAGAGCGCAGGTGAGAGCGTCAACGCGTTGATAGCTGAAATCACGATTGAGATAGCCATCGTTATACCGAACTCCTTGTAGAACGTACCAGACGTTCCGCCGATGAACGACACAGGAATGAACACGGCCGACATCACAAGGGTAATTGAAATGATGGCTCCGGAAATTTCATTCATCGCGTCAATCGACGCCTGGCGGGCCGACTTGTAACCAAGGTCGAGCTTGGCGTGGACGGCCTCGACGACGACTATCGCGTCGTCGACGACTATCGCGATGGCCAAGACTAACGCCGAAAGCGTAAGCAGGTTGAGCGAGAATCCGAACAAATAGAGGAAGAAGAACGTACCAACCAACGACACGGGCACCGCGATAAGCGGGATGAGCGTCGAGCGGAAGTCCTGCAAGAAGATGTAAACCACGATGAACACGAGTACGAAAGCCTCGAACAAGGTGTGTACAAGGTCGTTCATTGAAGCGAAGAGGAACTCGGTAACGTCCTGCATGTACTCGATTTCCACACCCGGAGGCAACATCGTGCGCTGGTCGTCAATAACCTTCTTGATGTCGTTTACAATCTGAGTCGCGTTAGAACCAGCGGTCTGGGTCACCATCATCATGACCGCGGGCTGTCCGTTAACCTTTGAGGTTACGCTGTAATACAGACCACCAAGCTCGACTTTGGCCACATCCTTGACACGGATGGTGTTGCCGTTGGCGTCGCTCGTGATGACCATGTTCTCGAACTCTGTAGGAGTTTGCAGACGGCCCTTGTAACGTATGGTGTATTCGTACTGGTTGTCGCTCTGTTCACCGAACTTACCCGGGGCAGCCTCGATGTTCTGCTCGGCAAGAACTGCTGATATGTCTGACGGCATGAGGCCGTAGTTCTTCATCTTGATAGGGTCGAGCCAGATACGCATAGAATACGTCTTGGCACCCATAACCTCACAGTCGCCCACACCGCTTACACGCTTGATTGCGGGGATGATGTTGATGTCGGCATAGTTCTGGAGGAACTTCTCGTCGTATCTTTCAGGGTCGCCCTTGATGGCCATAAGGAGCACGGTCGACGTCTGTCGCTTCTGCACGGTGACACCCGCCCTTGTTACTTCGGCAGGCAGCAGCGCCGAGGCTTGCGACACACGGTTCTGCACGTTCACCTGGCACATGTCGGCGTTCATGCCCTGGTTGAAGAATACAGTAATGTTGGCCGAACCTTCGTTGGTTGCGGTCGAGGTCATGTATGTCATGCCTTCAACACCATTGATTTGCTCTTCCAGCGGCACGATAACCGAGTTGAGCACGGTCTGGGCGTTGGCTCCCTGGTAATTGGCGCTCACGCTCACGGTAGGCGGCGCAACGTCAGGGTACTGCTCGATTGGCAGCGACACCAATCCGATAAGACCCAGGATGACTGTCAGGATTGAGATTACCGTCGACAGCACCGGGCGTTTTATAAAGTTGTCTAATCTCATTGTTTTATATTTTTAATGACAAGTTTACCAATGACAGGCAAACAGGAAGTTATCATATTCCCTGCGGCGGGCAAGGTTGTCCCTGCCTAATGCACGCACTATGGCGGCTGCCGGCCTGTCTGTTTACCGGAACATTACTTTGTAAGGTCTTCCTTAAGTTTGTTCAAGTCGTTCTGATGAGCGCCCATCTGGCTTGTCTTCTTCAGTTTCTCCTGATACTGGGCCTCGGTTATAGGAGTAATCTGCATACCGTCCTTAAGAGTTGTAATGCCTTGCACTACGATGCGGTCGCCGGCCTTAAGTCCGCTTTCTATGATATAGTTCTTTCCGTCGTTGTCCGGATTTATGGTAACACTGGTGTACTTGACCTTATTGTCCTTGCCCAGAACGTATACGAAATAGCGGTCCTGCACCTGTGCAACGGCATCCTGCGGAACAACGATTGCATTGGAAGAAGCGTGTGAAACCACGATGTAGCCTGAACCGCCGCTCTTAAGAAGCTGCTCGGGATTGGGGAAGTCTGCACGCATTGAGACTGAACCTGTAGACTGGTCGATAACTCCGCTCACTGCAGCGACCTTACCTTCATGGTTGTAGGTAGTACCGTCGGCAAGCTGGAGCTTAACTGGAGGATATTCGCTGATGGCAGCATGTATTCCGCCCTTTTCCTTTGTCATGTCAAGAAGGTCTTTCTCGGTCATAGAGAAATAAACCTGCATTGTGCTGATGTTAGAGATTGTTGTAAGCGGCTCGGCACTTGACGAGCTAACCAACGCACCCACACGGTAAGGCAGGTCGCCCACAACGCCGTTTGCAGGACTGGTTACATAGCAGAAGTCAAGGTTCTGTTTTGCTGAAACATAATTGGCCTTGGCCTGTGCCAATGCAGCCTGCGCGTTCTCGTACGCATTTCTTGACGACTGCAGCTCGTATGTACCTATTACATTGTTTGCAAACAACTTCTGGTTGTTCTCATAAGTCAGTTTCGACGTGCTCAACTGGGCCTGGGCCGAATTGACAGCAGCCTTGGCCTGGCGGACTGCTGCCTGGTAAGTTACGTTGTCAATCTCAAAAAGCAGTTGTCCTTTCTTTACCACCTGACCTTCCTTAACACAAAGTTTCGTTATGAATCCTGAAATCTTCGGACGGATCTCAACGTCCTGCACGCCTCTGATTGTTGCAGGATAAGAAGTCTGCAACTCCGTGCTTTGCGTTTCGATAGTCCTTACGGCATACTCGTTGTCGCCCATCTTACCTTTCTGTCCGCCACACGAGGCGAACAAGGCAGCAACAGCTGCAAGTAATAAAAATCTGTTCTTTTTCATACCTTGTTTTCTCAAAATATTTAATTATTCGTAATTGTCGACTATGCTGGTAGGCCAAAGCAAATTTGAAAACTATTTGACCCAACACGGTTTTCGGCGTGCAAATTTACATATTAATAATCATATTTACTACCGGTCTAAATGATAATTATCGTGTTTTAACTTAAATTGATTGAAGTCGGCGAACACTCAAGTTTTTTAATTAAGTTTGTGTAGCAAATATATAAGGTGAACCTATTGGCCGACAAAATACGGATGGTCGTATGTACTTAGCAGTGGTTTTGAACATAAATGAGCGACAAAAAGAACATTGTTACCGATAGTAAACCATGCCGATGGCGCATGCATCAAACCACAAGCGGCAGGAATACCGTTATAAGAAAAATAAGAATGACGGACTGAAAAACAGACCACATCCATGATGCCTAACATGCACCGGCACAGTGAAACGCCATGACAGTATAGTCTTTTGACCATCCGGCAATCAGACTTGACTGGGTAAAGAGTGCCTCATCTTTTAACCCAAGCCGCTTAACCGGCAGGGAATTGTCAGCCCAATGCAAACATCTGATTACAAGGCAGTTACAAGCTTGTACAACGATTCACTAGCGCAGCTCCTGCAAAAGGTGGCTTTTTACCCTGCAAAAGGTAACCTTTCGTAAGGCAAAACATGGCATATTGGTTTAAGCCCGGTAAACGGCTGCCGCAACACCGGCTGAAAGGCCAACTATCAATACGCCCTAAACGGACTCCGGCGGACATGCACCGCCACAAAAACAAGCAATCCCCCGCACAGGCAACATTGCCTATGCGGGGGATTGCGTCATATCATGACGCCTGCGCAAGGTCAGGCCAGCCCCATCTGACGGGCTTTTTCGACAAGCAAGGCCATGAGCGGCTCACGCTCGTTGGGCACGCGGTTGTCGAGCACTGCGTCTTTGAGTGTCTTCTTAAGTTCGCCCACCTCGCGCGAAGGTTTCAGGTTAAACATCTCCATTATCTCCGTACCGTCGATACAGGGTTGCAGCAGACGCTTGTAGTCTTTTTCCTTCAGGTCGTGCAGTTTGGAGCGCACAATGCGGAAATTCTCGAGGAAATGCTTCTTGCGCACCTCGTTCTTGCTCGTTATGTCGGCCTCGCACAGGGTCATCAGGTCGTCTATGTCGTCGCCGGCATCGTTGAGCAGGCGGCGCACGGCGCTGTCTGTCACCACCTCGTCGGCAATGACTATCGGGCGCATGTGCAGGTCGACGAGCTTCTTCACATACTTCATCTTGGCATCCATGGGCAGCTTGAGGCGTCGGAATATGTCGGGCACCATCTTGGCTCCGATGAAGTTGTGGTTATGGAACGTCCAGCCCACGGCGTTGTTCCACCGCTTTGTCTTGGGCTTGCCTATGTCGTGCAGCAGCGCAGCCCAGCGCAGCCACAGGTTGTCGGAGTGGCGGCTCACGTTGTCGAGCACCTCGAGCGTATGGTAAAAGTTGTTCTTATGCGCTCGTCCGTTACGCGTCTCCACGATGTCCAGGTTTGTCAGTTCGGGCAGTATCCGTGCCAGCAGGCCGCAACGGTGAAGGTCGACAAACCCCTTGCTGGGCGCGGCGGTCATCATTATCTTATTCAGTTCCTCTTGTATACGCTCACCGCTGATTATCCTTATGCGGTCGGCGTTGCGCATAAGCGCGTCAAACGTCTCGTCCTCGATGAAGAAGTTGAGCTGCGTTGCGAAACGTATGCAGCGCAACATGCGCAACGGGTCGTCAGAGAAAGTGACGTCCGGGTCGAGCGGAGTCCGTATTATGCCGTCCTCGAGGTCTGCCAATCCGTCGAACGGGTCGACAAGCTCGCCGAAGCGCGGCCCGTTAAGGCATACGGCAAGGGCGTTTATCGTGAAGTCGCGGCGGTTCTGGTCGTCCTCCAGCGTACCGTTCTCCACCACCGGCTTGCGCGAGTCGTGGCTGTAACTCTCCTTGCGCGCGCCAACGAACTCAACCTCCATGTCCTTGTACTTGACCTGCGCCGTGCCGAAATTGCGGAACACCGAGATGTGCGCCCGCCTGCCGAGCTGCTCTTTCAGCGCCTCGGCAATGCGTATGCCGCTGCCCACAACCACCACGTCGATGTCGTTAGAAGGGCGTTCGAGGAACAAATCGCGTACGTAACCGCCTACGACATAGCACTCGAGCCCTAACGAGTCGGCAGCCGATGATATTTTATGGAATATGTCTTTATCGAGTAATTGCGCCAAATCGGCGTCGGATAATAACTTCATAACCAATAAATCAATAATTTGATACGTGGCTGCAAAAGTACGAAAAATTTGCTTATTTTTGCACAGGATTTGTATCATCTTTGTCAAATAATCAAACAAAGGAATTATGAAAACAAGAAACTTGACCGCAATATTGGCCGTAACGGCCATGCTTTTTCTTGCAAGCTGCGGCGAAAACTCAATAGAAAGACAAGCCGGCGAAATGCTGGAAAAGGCGCAGACTGAATTCAAGGGAGGCGACTATGCCAAGGCGATAGCGACCATCGACTCGCTGAGGAAGAAATTCCCCAAAGCCATTGAGGCGCGCAAACAGGCGCTGAAGCTTTACCAGGAAGTCGAACTGAAGCGCGCCGAGCTTCAGGTGCAGAACGCAGACACCGTGCTGCAACGCGTGGAAAAGGAGTACCAGGAGCTGAAAAGCACCGTAGACCAGCTAAGGAGCAAGGGCGAGGCTACGGCTGAACAGCTAAGGAACGTTAACCTGATGAGGGTGAAACGCGACTCGCTGAAGACAATATTCGACGTCGAATGCGCCAAGATAAAATACATAAAGAAGAAAATGGAGGAATAAGCCGCCGGCGTTACCGACGCCGGACAACCGGCCGCCAAGCCTGCAAAAAGCACGGCACGGAATACCGGCATGCGGAAAAACTTTAACTTCTTTAACTCCTTAAGCTTCTTTAACTCCTTAAATATATATATCTTTGCACCGTCAAATAAGGACTTATGGCAAAAGACACTTCAAAAACTGAAGAACAATTCAGGATGGCGATGGCTGAATGCCGCTCGCTCTTCGAGAAAAAGCTGCACGACTACGGCCCCTCGTGGCGCATACTGCGCCCGTCGTCGCTGACTGACCAGCTCTATATCAAAGCCAAGCGCATAAGAAGCCTTGAGGTGAAAAAGGAATCGCTTGTCGGCGAAGGCATCAAGCCCGAATTCATTGCCCTGATAAACTACGGCATCGTAGGCCTGATACAGCTCGACAAGGGCTATACCGACCAGCCCGACATGACAAGCGCTGAAGCCATGGAACTGTATGACGCCTTCGCAGGCAAGGCTCTGCAACTCATGCTCAGGAAAAACCACGACTACGACGAGGCGTGGCGGTCAATGAGGGTCAGCAGCTACACAGACCTGATACTTACGAAGATACTGCGCGTCAAGGAAATAGAAGACCTCAACGGAGCGACGCTCGTATCTGAGGGCATCGACTCCAACTATATGGACATAATAAATTACGCCGTGTTCGGAGTGATAAAACTAAGTTTTGAATAAATGGGCGCGAAGAAGAAAGTCACAATAGGGCTGTGCGTCAACCTGTGCCGCCTGGTCGTTTCGCTGACGTTCATCTTCTCAGGCTACGTCAAGGCAATCGACCCGCTCGGCACGCAATACAAGCTGCAAGATTACCTTGAAGTAATGTCGCTGGCACCATACGTCCCCGACTATCTTACGCTCCTCGCATCTGTATTGCTCGGCGGATTCGAGTTCAGCCTGGGCGTATTCCTGTTGTTCGCCATACGCCGCAGGCTGGTCACAAGGCTTACACTCCTTTTCATGGCCGTAATGACTCCGCTCACGCTGTGGCTGGCAATCAGCAATCCGATAAAGGACTGCGGCTGCTTCGGCGACGCGGTAGTGCTCACCAATTGGGAGACTTTCTACAAGAACATCGTCCTCCTGGCAGCAACAATAGTGCTGGTAATGCGTCCGCCGATGATGCCCAAGTTCATAAGCCGTACCAACCAATGGATTGTAATCAACTATACAATACTTTTCATCCTGGTTTCCAGCGTGCTTAGCCTGTACACCCTGCCTACGTTCGACTTCCGTCCCTACCACATCGGGGCGAACATAAAGAAAGGGATGGAGATACCCGAAGGCGCCCCGCTGCCCGAATTCGAGACAACATTCATACTCGAAAAGGACGGACAGCGCAAGGAGTTCACGATAGACAACTACCCCGACTCCACATGGACGTTCATTGACAGCAAGACCGTACAGACAGTCGAAGGCTACGTGCCGCCCATCCACGACTTCTCGATACAGGCGACCGACAGCGGCGAAGACATAACCGACAGCGTGCTCAGCTACAAGGGCTACTCGTTCATCTTCGTTTCACCGCACCTGGAGCAGGCCGACGACACGAACTTCGGCGAGATAGACGGAATATACGAATACTGCGTCGAGCACAAATACCCGTTCTACGCACTTACTGCAAGCACCGACAAGGGCATACAGTTCTGGCGTGACATAACAGGAGCTGAATACAACTTCTACAACACCGACGAGACGACGCTGAAGACCATAATAAGAAGCAACCCCGGACTGCTGCTGCTCAAGGACGGCACGATAATCGGCAAATGGAGCCACAACGACCTGCCTGAACTTGACGAGAAATCGCCCGCGCTTGAAAAAACCGAATACGGCACGATGCCTGAGAACTCGGTAACAAAGAAAATATCAAAGATACTGCTCTGGTACATCCTCCCGCTGCTGTTGCTGGCATTCGCCGACCGCACATGGCAGTTCACGAAATGGATACGAAAGAAAGAACATTCTAACAAAATATATCAACTTTTAAAAGGCAAAAAGAAAATGAGAAAGAAAATTGTAGCAGGTAACTGGAAAATGAACATGAACCTGCAAGACGGTATCGCTCTTGCAAAAGAACTCAACGAAAAACTTACAAGCGAAAAGCCCAACTGCGGTGTCATCATCTGCACACCGTTCATACACCTTGCAAGCGTAGCACAATTCCTCAACCAGGACATCATCGGACTCGGTGCCGAGAACTGCGCCGACAAGGAGAAGGGTGCATACACAGGCGAAGTATCAGCTGAGATGGTTAAGAGCACAGGCGCACAATACGTAATACTCGGCCACTCTGAGCGCCGCGGATACTACGCTGAAACTCCTGAAATACTGAAAGAGAAAGTGCTCCTCGCACTTAAGAACGGCCTGAAAGTAATATTCTGCATCGGCGAGAGCCTCGAGGAAAGGGAAGCCGGCAAGCAGAACGAAGTGGTAAAGGCAGAACTCGAAGGCAGCGTATTCAACCTCACCGAGGAAGAATTCAAGAACATAATCATCGCCTACGAGCCTATCTGGGCCATCGGAACAGGCAAGACAGCCACTGCCGAGCAAGCTGAAGAAATACATGCTTACATCCGCAGCATAGTAGCAGACAGATACGGAAAGGAAGTTGCCGAAGACACTACCATCCTCTACGGCGGTAGCTGCAAGGCAAGCAACGCTCCCGAGCTGTTCGCAAAACCCGACATCGACGGCGGACTCATCGGCGGAGCTTCACTCAAGGCTGCCGACTTCATCGGCATAATCGACGCTTGGAAATAAGCATCAACCACTATAAAAGAGTTGGCGGACTGACACGCTTCATACGTGGGGCATCCGCCAAACTCTTTTTTTAACCTTCCTAATCAAAATCATAACAACAAACAAGCAATGAAACAATTCGCCGTCATTTTGCTTTTGGCATCAATCTTCACGGTACAAGCTGAAGCACAGTCGTTTCTCGACGATCTAAGGGAGAAGAAGCCGGGACAAGGCACCGTGACCGTTACCCAGAGTCCTGAAATCGACGAATTGGTAAACAACACCAAACTCGTGAGAAGCCAACCGGTTACAGCCAAACCGGGAAGACAGGAAAAGGCGGACAAACCCGCCGGCACTGAAAGCAGGACCGCGCCTCTCAACGAGCAGGCAAACAGCAGAACAACAACTGAAAGCACACCCGCCAGCCGTGAATCAGCCCCTAAGACCGATTCAGAGTTGGACATTCCTACCATCGACACGTCAAAGAAGGTGATGCGCGGCGGCAGGAAAGTTACAGGCTACAGGGTGCAGGCGTACTCGGGCGGCAACTCAAGAGCCGACCGCCAGAAAGCCGAGAACATAGGCAACGCCATAAAGATGAGATTCCCCGACCTTCCGATATATGTCCATTTCTACTCGCCGCGCTGGATTTGCCGCGTAGGCAATTTCCGCACATACCAGGAAGCCAACGAAGTGCTCAAGGAGGTAAAGAGCATGGGCTACAGGCAGGCGTGCATAGTAAAGGGCAAAATCACAGTAGCATATTAAACCTTGCCGGACACGGCGCCATACCAATAAAACGACAATTAACAGCAGCCATACCCTGGCACAACATTCAACATACATTTAATTAAGATGAATCCCGAAACTGAATTCCGCAAAGGTCTTGACGACCTCGCCTCACACTACAAAAGCATAATCGAACTATTAGGCGAGGACACCGGCCGCGAAGGTCTGCAGAAGACTCCCATGCGCGTGGCCAAAGCCATGCAGATACTCACCCGCGGCTACACGCAAGACGCGCACAAAGTATTGCTCGACGCGTTGTTTGAAGAGAAATACAGCCAGATGGTGATAGTAAAGGACATCGACTTCTTCTCGCTTTGCGAACACCACATGCTGCCGTTCTACGGCAAAGTACACGTGGCATACATCCCCAACGGATACATCACCGGCCTCAGCAAGATAGCACGCGTTGTCGACATATTCAGCCACCGCCTGCAAGTACAGGAGCGCATGACGCTGCAAATAAAGGACTGCATACAGGAAACACTCAAGCCTCTCGGCGTAATGGTGGTAGTCGAGGCAAAACACATGTGCATGCAGATGCGCGGAGTAGAGAAGCAGAACGCCATAACGACTACCAGCGACTTCTCAGGAGCATTCAACCAGGCCAAGACGCGCGAGGAGTTCATGAACCTGCTGCACAGCGAAGGGAAGCATATCTGACGCAACAAGAGCCGTAAAAACGACATTGCGGACATTCGTTTTCGAACAAAATTCAGACATAACGTAAAAATTTACATTATGCTGATGCAAGTTTTTCGCCTGCAAACTATTTAATAAATAGCAACAACAAATAAAAAGAAAAGATAAAATGAAAAAATTAAACAAGTTATTCATCATCCTTCTGTGCTGTTTCGGAGCCATGTCGGCAACATCATGTTTGAACAACGACGACAACGGCGGAATAGACCCGGAACTTTACCAAACCTACCTGACCAACATTTCAGGAACTTATTACGGAGACAATTCCGACTGGAGATACCAGAACAAGATTTATTTCTACAACGACACCATCACTGGCAGCACACTGTCAGAAAAGATCGACTCTATCGTAGGTATTACCATAAGTTTCTCTAAATACGACTCCACTTTCGCCATTACAAACGTCCCCGGAAGAGTACTTGCAAAGGAAATACCTGACGAGTACAAGGAGATGAGGGAAGCAATCGACGCTGCACCTATGCAGACAATCAAGGGTAAATTCATATTCTACAGCATCAGCTCTTTCGCCTACTACATGATATACCCTGAAACCGTGACATACGAAGACCTGAACTATGGCGGCGAAACCCACGACGTATCCATCGTGTTCTGGTCGCCGGTGGCAACAGGAGTTTACGGTTACATGGATAAGAAACAGGTCGTAAACCTCAGCGTATACCTTGCCTCGGTATATGTAGACGACAAGAAGGTTATCGACATATACAACGGCGTGGACGCAGGAAAGGAACAGGCTATGGCGCAACTTCTCTTCGTCGGCACAAGATAACAGCGTAAACCATAATAAAGAACAGCGAATCCCTTGCCCGAAACGTTCGGCGCAAGGGATTTTTTATTTGTACTGCCACCATTTCCCGATTATTTTGGCTACCTTTGCAATATCATCAAACCTAAAAGACACACCATGAAGAAAATCATCACCCTCTTACTCGTACTGGCAGCGTTCGTCAACGCCACGGCTCAAGACATCACCGGCAGCTGGACAGGCAAGCTCGACATAATGGGCACCAAGCTTAACCTCGTATTCAATATAACAAAAGGCAGCGACGGCAAAATAGGATGCACCCTCGACAGTCCCGACCAGGGAGCCAAAGGCATACCCGCCGAAATCACCGTAACCGACGGGACAGCTGTGAAAATCACAATCCAACAGCTCGCCGTCGTGTACGAAGGCCGGCTGGCAGACGGCATGCTGAAAGGCCAGTTCACGCAAAACGGATTCTCGTTTCCGCTCGACATGAAACCCGGAACCGTTAAACAGAACCGCCCGCAGACACCACAACCGCCCTACCCCTACACAACCGAGGAAGTAACATTCACCAACAGCGACGACAACGCCACCCTCAGCGGCACGCTTACCTACCCCACAGGTTTCGACAAACAGAAGAAAGGCACCGTGCCCGTCGTCATAATGGTAACCGGCAGCGGACAGCAGAACCGCGACGAAGAACTGTTCGGCCACAAGCCGTTCCTCGTCCTGGCCGACTATCTGGCACGCAACGGCATAGCCACCCTGCGCTACGACGACCGCGGTACAGGCAAGTCAACCGGCAACGCGGCTGAAGCTACCACCGAAAACAACATGAAAGACGCACTTGCAGCCGTCAACTATGCACGCAAGACAGGCAAGTTCGGCAGCGTAGGAGTGCTCGGCCACAGCGAGGGCGGCACCATAGCCTTCATGCTCGGCGCACGCGGCAAGGCAGACTTCATAGTCAGCATGGCAGGGCCCGGCGTAAGCGGCGACAGCATACTCATTGAACAAAACCGCATGGCACTCGCCATGACCGGCCTGCCACCCTACATGACCGACGCCTACTGCACCGCTTTAGCCGATGTTCTAGCCTCCATTGCCGACGGCACAGCCATGGCCTCGCCTGAAGAAGCCGTAAGTAAAGCCACCCGTGAAGCCGGCAACAACCTACCCCAACAGCTTGCCGACAACCTCGCCCAAGTAATAAAGACTGCCACCCCGTGGCTCAAATACTTCATAGCCTACGACCCGACTGACGACATTAAGGCAACAAAATGCCCCGTCATGGCAATCAACGGCGAAAAAGACACACAAGTATCGGCACAGACCAACACCTCAGCCATACGCCGCCTGCTGCCCGGCAATCCCTCAAACACCATAAAGACCTACCCCGGCCTCAACCACCTGTTCCAGACATGCACCACCGGCCTCGCCATCGAATACGGACAGATAGAAGAAACCATCGCGCCCGAAGTCCTCAAAGACATAGCCGAATGGATAAACACGGTAGGCAAAAAGAGATAACAGCCGGCCGCACCAGCGGCACGCCCGGCAATCACCGCCCATGACAGGCACAACCATCGATAAAACATTATTACCCAACCGGCATGCCAACCAAAAACCGGTACAAAAACAAAAGACGGCCTTTCGCACTCCGAAAGACCGTCTTTTGCATTGCAAAAGGCCACGTTTCACAACCCAATATGCCACCTTTTAAAAACCTATCCGGCAATCAAGTCAAATTATAAATTTTACCCTTTGGTTGCAATATTCCACAAAAACAAAGCATTACCAATAATATACCTTCTCCACATTCTTTTAGGCTCTTTCAGCAGTCTGTAAGCCCATTCAAGTCCATGCTCCTGCCACCACATCGGCGCACGTGCCACTGTGCCCGCAAAGAAATCGAACACCGCACCAATAGTTCCCACATGGCAGTGTATGTCAAGCTCGTTCCAATGTGAGTAAGTCCACTTTTCCTGCTTAGGTGCAGTCATGCCAATCCACAGCAAGTCTGGATTTGCCTTGTTTATTGCCTCTATTATCGCTTCATTGTCTTCCTTGCTGAACTCCGGCTTATATGGAGGCGAGTAAGTCTCCACGGTTATGTTTGGATAGTCCACTGCAGCCCTTTTCTTTATCAGGCCAAGCACCTTTTCACTGCTACCCATAAAGAAACACTTACCCCCTTTACTGTTCAGCTTGTCCATCTCAAAAACGAACAAATCCCAACCGGCTATACGCTCTTTCGGCTGCGATTTTGCCTTTAGCCATTTACATGCCTTCACTATGCTAACACCGTCGGGAATAAGCACATCGCCCTTTATCAAAGCCTCTGCAAACAGTTCGTCCTTCAGGGCAGTGTTATACGAATGGGCATTAATAGTATTTATCAGCAGTTTACCTTCCGGCAATTTGCCAAGTGCATCTTTACCCTCCTGTATAGAGAGCGTCTTAAGTCTTATCATTGTTTCTTGTTTTTATACGAACGCAATTACACAAATTGCAAATATGGCTTTGATTTACTACCGCCATTTCTGCAATTAAGAAAAAATATTTATCTTTGCTTTACCAAAGCCATTACACATGAGAAAGTTCGACATCGATAAAGTTTACAATGCCTATATCAGCCTTGATAAAAAACAGCGCCAAGACCTCTTGCAGCGTCTTAACCTTTTAGGCATACCCGTCACCAAAATTGAAGCCTACACATATCCGGAAGCTCCCGGCATCAAGCACCTTTTCTTTTATCTTGAAGGAAGTAGCGAACCTGTGCCTTATTTCCTTTTAGAGGATGAAATTCTACAAAAAATACAAAATGGAATATGGGAATTTTATCTTTCTAAATAAGAAATATGTTGTTGTTTTGCTGTTTCATCACTAAAACGATCTTTGATTTTTTTTGCAGGTACACCTCCCCATACCTCACAAGATGGGACATCGTGAGTCACCACAGCACCTGATGCAATGACAGAACCTTTCCCAATTGTCAATGGACCAACAATTATTGCTCCCTCGCCAATCCACACATCATCTTCAATACAAATATAACCATCTGTGGAATGTTTACCTTTCCATATATATTGACCAGGAATATCTATCTGATGATCATTCTTTCCTACAAAAGATACATCTTGAGCAACAAGAATATAATTACCAAATATACAATTAAAAGTAACAGAAGTGTTTCGTCCAAATTGAACATGCTCACCTAATTCTACAATAAACCCTTTTGCAAAACGTGTTCCAGGCAATACTCTTGTAAATCCCTTATACTTAACCCATGGATACTTAAAATGAAATAAATACCATGAACGCAAAATATTATAATACCATCGTAGTCGGAAATTTATTCTACTTGAACCAACAGGCATATTAGAATAATCAATTCGCATAATATTTTAATCTTTCTGATATATGCTCAAATGTATTATTTGTTCCCAATATATACTCTTTATCTATGCTTTTATCTGTTAATATATCTATATTTAGTTTATCAATATCTTCAACATATTGAAAAATATTATTAAATACACTATCATTATGCATTGAAGGATAATTGAGAATAATTGTTCGTTTATCAAAATATAATCCGTATAATAAAGCGGTACTATAATGTCCTATTACAATTGCTTTATTTGCAAATATCTTATAATTATTGGGAGATTGAATAATCTCTATATCAGTATCTGCAAAACGCCGTTTATATTCGTTAACATTTGAACGCGGATGTAATAAGACTGTCAGTTTCCCATAAGTTTTTAGCTTCTCAGATATATGTAATAAAAACTGTTTTTCTTCATCATACGAAATAGAAGCAAGCCCGTCTGAAATAAGCGGTTGATGAACATATAGTATACCATCCTTATTTTTCTCCAACTCATCACACTCTTTTTTTTGACGATAATCATTAAAAATAGGATATCCAACATACTCAACTTCTTTCAAACTCAATTTAAATATGTTTTTCAAACAATCAAAACTTCGTTCACTATATACAAGATAGTGATCATGCTTACATAAATAGAATTTATTTCTAAAATAAACATTCTTGAAAAGGATAAACTCTAATAATGGTCTTGATGAAAACATTATCCTTTGAAAAGAAAGCAAAATAAATTTCAATTGTCTACGAATAACAACTTTTCGCTCTTTCTTTAACTTATTAGACCTAAAACGTAATGTGTCATTTGAGAACATTCCATGTTCCAGATAAACATGTTTCAAATTATGCTCCTTACAAATTTGTTGAATTACAAGTTCAAATAGTGAACGAAAACTCATAAAAACAGTAAGGTCTGGAACTATATCTTCAATATGTTTTTTTATTTCTTTATATGAAAAATTACTTATATCAATAAAATTATCACCATAATTCTTTTTCACACACATCCCATGTAATTGGGCTATATGGAAGACATAGACTTCCATGTCTTCCATATATGGTAATAATTTTGTAATCCAATTTGACAACTCACTTGGATGATATATGACAAATAAGATCCTTTTCATCTATACAAAATAATTTGCAAATTCTCTAACACATCCTTCACCACCTTTTTTACTCATAATCTTGATATTTGGAACAGCTTTTACCAGTTCATTAGCATCAGCGGGACAAGCTGCGATTCCAACAGCAGAAATAAGTTCTAAACAATTAATATCATCACCAATATAAGCGACTTCATCTAATTCATATCCTTCATGTTTACAAATAGCTTTAACTGCATTCAATTTACCATTATACTTAACACCTTGTACAATAAAATCTATTTGTAATTTTTTTGCACGACGTTCAACTATTTTAGTTTTCTCCGAAGTAACAAAGCCTGTCTTTATCCCTTTCTCTCTAACTAATTGAAATCCCATTCCATCACGTGTATTGAATTTTTTAACTTCGTCGCCATTTTCAGTATAATACATTCCACCATCAGTTAATGTACCATCTACATCAGAAAGAAATAATTTAATCTTATTCGTATATTGACTATTTTGTTTTACTAGAATATGATTACGCATCAAGTTCTCCATTATAACCCAATCATCAGGTTCATCAATCTCTGCCGCGGTATAATCAGGCATCTCATAAATACCAATATTTCCACTTAAACGATTATTAGATTTTCTTATATTACCTACAGTATTAATATAGAACGCTCCATTTTCCATCAACATACCATTAAAATTCTGCCGACGTGGGCGATTCATGTAATCATAATTTAAACTTTTACCATCAGGCTCCCAAAAGAAACGATAATTGCGAACACAAGTCAAAAGAGAATCATAAGCACCATTCATATACGTCATCAAACCTTCAGAAAAATGAATAGTTTGTGTTAATGGAGATGTTGCTTGTACTAACATAAATAAAGTTTCATCAGTCAAATGTGCAAAATGTATATACTCCAACATCACACTCTCGGTACTTGCCGTATCACAAGCATTCTCAGCCGAACGATGATATATTTTTGTCTTCTTATATGATTGTCCCTTTACTACACTTTCAATCCTTTCTGAATCTGTAGCAACAATAATTTCATCAACTAAATCACACGCTTCAAGTGCTTCTATACTCCAACAAACCAAAGGCTTGCCACAGAATGGCTTTATATTCTTAAGAGGAATAGACTTAGACCCTCCCCTTACAGGTATAAATGCTATTGTCATACGACTTACCATTTAACTTGGTTCTTCTTTAATTTATTTCTCTGAACTTTTTCTATATCTAAAATATCTTCACTCTTATAAGTGAGAGCTTTTGATACAGCCTTACAATCACGTACCAATTTTCGCACACCATCGGGTTCAAGAGAAGCAGCATGATCCGTACCTTTCCATGTTCGATCAAGCGTGTAATGACGTTCTATCCACTCTGCACCCAATGCAACTGCTGCTGAATCAACTGCTATACCCAAATGATGACCCGAAAATCCAATTGCTTTAACACGTTCAGCATACAAATCACGTAAACGGGTAAGCTCCATCAAACATATATCTTCAAAAGGTACGGGGTAACCAGAAGTGCAATCATAAATCACCAAATCCTTGTTACGACCTTTCGATTCAAAAAAACGAATGATTTGTTCTTCCTCTTCACGAGTCGTCATACCAAATGATAGATGAATCTCACCATTAAAATTATCGCACAAATACTCCAACAAGCCCTTATTCAAATTACAAGCAGACGGTACTTTTATTAAGTTAGGATTAAGCGTACAAATTTCTTTTGCAGAAGTAATATCCCATACAGAAGTTGAATATTCTATGCCAAATTCATTACACCAGGCTTGTAATTGACGATGTTGGTCTAAATTAAACTCCAAGAATTCTCTGTGCTCTCCGTATGTAGCACCATACGAATTTTCTGGATGAGGATGCGGAGCGTTATACTCCTCTGGAGTCAATAATTCCTTATTACAACGTTTTTGAAATTTTACAACATCTGCCTTACAATATGTGGCAGCAGTCATAATCAACTCTTTTGCGATTGCCATATCACCCTTGTGATTGCAACCGATTTCTGCGATAACTTTCGGTGCTTTCATAAAAAACAATTATGCTATATGATTAATAATTATTATGCTTAATTCTATTTTTCTTCTAAAACATCATGCAAAGCTTGTATATAACCATGACCAAACTCTATATCTGGTTCCATATAATTACCTTCTCCCCACTCATTCCATGACATAAGAAATAATATTTTATGCTCATCAGATCTATCTCTTATACATTCAAATGCTTTCCTAACATGTGCCTTAAAATCCTCAGGAGTACTATTATACCAGACTATTGCCTTATTACCAGCCCTTGGAGTCCTATCCCAATTAGGAACTATTGTTGGATAAACACATTCTTGTTTATCTTCTTCCGCAAACATCAATTTCGAGACTTTACCATATTCATATCTCTGAGTTGGATTTATTTTTAGATATTTTGAGATAAATTTTAAGAAATAATATCTAAAAAATGACGAATATCTTACATGTGCAAGATTAAGTCCACGTGAATTGATACCATCATATCCTGCATCAAATATTGCAGAATAAAGTTTATTCGTCACCTCATGTTGATTCAATGAGATAGAAGATTTATCTCCAGATCCTGTTTTGACTCCAAAATTGCTTTCAATCCCAACAAAATAAAATCCTTTCAATCCATTTTCTATTGCCAGACTATTCCAATACTCAATGAAATGTTTTGGATCAGGTATATCTAAAGGACGAAATACTACAAATAACAATTTTCCATCGACTTTTATATAACGAGAATCTTTAAAGGCCTTAAGATAAGTCGTAAAATGCAATTTATAATCTTCATCACCTGGATATAATTGTTTAGCAATCATTGGATCTTTTGAGAAGCTAGATCCTTTTTCCCATGTTTTTGACGTCCAATCATGGTTTGCCCAACCAAGACAAAAAGGAAAATCAGGAGTTCCTGAGTTAACAACTTCATTAAACGGCATCTCTAATAATTCTTTGCCGTTTCCAAACCAATAATGCCAATAGCAAAAGCCTTCAATCCCCGCTTCTTTTGCCAATTTTGCTTGTTCCTCTCTAATTTGTGGCAACCTCAAATCATAGAATCCCAAATCAGAGGGAATATGTGGTTGTTTATGTCCTTTAAACTGCGGTTTAGCTTTTGCTACATTTCGCCATTCCGTAAAACCTTTACCCCAATATCTATCGTTTTCAGGTATTGGATGATACTGTGGCAAATAATATGCTATAACTCTTGCTTTCATTTGCAAAATATTTAATATTACTTTATTCTTTTAGCTGGATTTCCTCCTACTACTGTAAAGGCATCAACATCTTTTGTTACAACTGCGTTAGCTGCAATCACAGCTCCCTTACCTATATGTACATTAGGAAGAATCGTCACTTTATCACCAATCCATACATTATCTTCAATATATATTGATCCCTTTGAATATACCGAACGTTCCAAAGGAGGAATCTTCAATGTTTCAATATCCGTAGTGCCATGTGAATTATCAGTAATAGTTACCCATTTTCCTGTTAAGACATTATTACCAATCTTTATTCCGTTAATAGCAGTTATATTATTATATGGTCCAAAACTGCAATTACTTCCAATTTGAATAACAGCTTTATTTATTGACGATAAACCATTATTTTTAACATCCTTCCATACTGCTAAATATAAACTTTTACCAAACCTAGTATTGTTACCAATACACATATACTCAGGGCCAACTAATAATGATATTGATTTAAATCTTATGGTTTTCCCATGTTCTTTCAATAAACTACAAACTATAATACTTCTTATTCTTAGTAAATAGTCCCATAAGTGATTAAACAACAAACTATATAATATTTTTTTATACATCATCTAAATATATTTATATCTATTATAAAATCCATACATACTTAATACCAATAATCCAACCAATCTCATTTGATCATTGTATACCTTATACGGAAAATGCATTATGCCAAAGGTTATCATTATAAAAAAAATTAGAAGAATTATAAAATGATAAAATCTAGGAACATTCATTATTTTCTTTATAATCTTATTTATATACAGACCTATAAGTAATGATATTATCATAGTTATAATAAAACCAAAATCAGCAACAAAATTTCCTATGTATGTATAAAATATATTATTAGGTACTCCTAATTTGGGCTCCCAAAACTCCCGTCTCTGAAATCCATTAGTAAAAGTAGGTAATCCAATTAAGTTTTTAAAAAATGGGAAATTATCGTCCCCCATCATAACAACATCATTTTTATACCACATTAAATCCGTAAAACGGAAAAAACCTTCACCTGTATATAATGAAAGCCATGTAAGCAAATCATATGTTCCAGAACTTGCTGAGAAACGAGAAAATGTTATTATTGCCAACCCGCAAAAAACAAAACTTATAGATAATAATAAAACTTTATTTAAAGTTTTTATTCTATTTAACGGCATCGCATTATGAAAAAAAATATAACATCCAAGAACACATAATGCTACTTTTACAAACTCCGTTCTAGCTGCATATGTATATGCCGTCAAAAGAATATCAAGTATTATAAAACTTAGAAAAACAATATTTCTCCTATTTAATTTAACTTTGATTAGTTCTCTAAATAATAATATTGGAATAATATAAAATATAAAATCTATGAGTTTATTAGCATATCTTGAATAAAATGATAACCTTGTAAATATTGCTTCTGCTGCCTGACTTGAATCTGCCCTATTATAAATCATATCAAATGTTGCAGATTCCATTGTTATTGCAATTAATAAATTCTCAAAAGTGGGTAACAATAATATAATAAATAAAATAGTCGGAAGCTTATCAAGAAAATACATACTTTGAATATTCTTAATAATTTCAGAATATCTTACTTTATTTAAATCTAATTTCAAAAAAGGCCAAGTCGTTAATAATATATTTACAAATATATAGATTAATGGCATTATGGTTTGATTATTTGTAAAATCATATTCAATACCAGAAATAAAATAAATTGTTGTTAATGAAGAGAAAGTATAAACTCCCCATATAATAGTAAATATTTTACTTCTTTTATATATAAACAAAGAATATAAGAATATTAATAAATAAAGAATAAAATTGTAATAATAAACATTCATAATTTATGTTTCTTATTATTGGCGCCCGCTAAAACTTTTTACGCAACAACAAAATAATGATTTTAGTTCCAAAAGTGATTAAATAGATAAGATAGTATCATAAGATTAACGAATTTACAATATAAATCCTACTAATACTTATGCTTATTGTTTCTCTCAAAAAGTAAACCTCTATATACTCGAACAGACTCAAATGTCTGCTATCATCAATCCAATGCTTTCAATCAATTTTTAATGGACAGTAATAGTTTCTCATTAAGAATGGAGTAATAATAATTTTCTACATCATCAGCATGACGTTCTGTAGAATAATTTTCCATAACATATTTATATGCACGTTCTATTATTTCATCATAATTATTCGAAATGGCCCATATCAAGCAATTATAAAGTTCATCAATCGAATTAAATCTAATTCCAATAGGACATCCCAAATCAGCTTCACCTCTATCTAATTGCTCTTTTGTTCCACCTGTATTTCTCCCAATAACTAAACACTTATTCAACATGGCTTCAACTGTTATAAATCCAAATCCCTCATAAATACTTGGAACAATAAGAGCTTTTGCCTTAGACATTAAACTATAGATATCATTTCTTTCACCAAGAAAAATAACACTTTCATTCAAATCATGGGAATCAATAAAACTTTTACATTCTGCCATATAATCATTATTATTTGCATACGAGCCTGCAACTAATAATTTATAATCATTTGTTATTTTTTTAAATTTTGAGAATGCAATTAATAAATCAAATAAACCTTTGGCTTTTTCAATTCTTCCAACAAACAGAAAATAATTTTCTTTAACATTATAGACTGGTTCATATATTTTTTTACTGAACACACCGTCATAAATAATTGTATCCTTATGTAAATCAAGATTCCAATAATCAAATATTCCTTTAGTTATGGCTATATTATGATTATTATTATGCTCCAACTTTTTTTTAAATGATATCATACTGGGAAAAACAAACATTGAAAAATCTAATCGTTGATATTCCCTTATATGCCAAACGTGAGGTATACCTTTCTTGATACATACCTTATGAGCTATATCTAATGGTCCAACATTTGTGTGCACAATATCAGGTTTAATTCTCTTTACAATTTGCATTACAGTAATTCTACCTACAAACTGTTTAATAAGTAAATGTATATATTTCGATATATAAACAATTATATTTCTACTATTAGGTTTTATTGAAAGTCCATAATGTGCACTAAATATTTTAACATCTATATTCTTTAATTCATTATACAATTTTCCATTCTTTCTTGGTAAAAGAACAAATATTTCATGTCCTTTATATTTTAACTCTTTTATTAAATTATAAAGGGCAATACTTCCCCCTCCCCAGATTGTTCCTGAAGCAACAAATAAAATTTTCATCTTTATATTAATTGCAAATATTTAAAATCTCTAAAGATTTAGAAATCAATAATTGTTTTTTATATTCTATTTCATCATAATTTATATCAACAATTTTATTATTAATGTCTGATATAAGACGATTCTCTAACCCCAAAATAGATAATAAACTTTCAACTCTATCATCTTTTCCATCTCCGATTTTTATACTAAAAAACTGTTTCTTAAAAAGAATCGAAAAAACAGTTCCATGAAAAGACGCACTAACAACAAACGATGCATTTTTAAATAGGCCTAGAAATTGTTGAGGTGATGCCCCTACGCATAGCTCTGAATTATCTGCATCTACCTTAGCAGACAACATTATAATTTTTAAATTTAATTGCTTTGCTATCAACTCAGAGATTTGTTTCGTCTTATTATTATTACGAACTTGATAAACTAATAAATATTTATCCGTATTCGAAGGAATTATTGCAATCTTAGACCACATTTCAACTGGTAATAAAAATGTTGGATCAACAACCACTGGTACTATTTTATTTGTATATTTTTCCAAAAATTTACTAAGTTGTTTTTCCCTTACAGATATTAAAGAAAAACGCTTTAAAGCCCCACTTATAAATAATTCTTGTTGTGAAGTCAAGTTCATGTCTTCCATACTAGCACCATATACAATAATATTTCCTTTATAATAAGGGATCTCTCCCCAATACGGTTTACCTTCTTTTCTCGTCAATTGCAAGTTCCATATCTGATCACTACCAATAATTATTGTTTCATACTTATTGATATTATCATTAATTTTTGATCCTATATTATAGAACTTATCCATAAATCTACAAAAACCACAATAACGTTGTTTTCTGTAACGTAAAATTGATAATTCTCTAATTATTTTATTTACATTGAAGTGAATAAAACGACGTGGGATAAACCATTTGTAAACATTTATAAGGAATTTAGGTCTATAATCAATAATTTCCACATCATGTCCCATTTTTTTTAAAGTTTCTTGCAAAGCATAACATTGCAGAACAGCCCCATAATTATGGGCACAATGAAATGTCAGTATTCCTAATTTCATATATTATTTCTTAACTATTTTCTTCAATGTTCTTAATCCTGAATTTCCTAACACATTTTTTACCATTTGCTTAAAATGTCCATTTAGCTCATGAGATTTCCCATTTATAGTCCTCATTTGCCGCAATACATCAGCTTCGTCAACTTTTTGCGTAAAAACTTCAAAGATGATAGACTTTTCAATAGTAGGCGAAATAAATTCTTTATACACTTCATCAAAGTCATTTTTATCTGATGCTGATAAATATACAAAACCTAACGATGCTGCAATTGATTTGACTAGCGTATGGGATTGATTCCCATTATGCCAAGCTGCTGCTATAAAATTATCTGTATCATTGCCAAACTTTGATGCGGAATGCTTATATGTATGAAACTCTACACCGCGTCCGTTATTTACAACCAATATACGCAGATTATTACCTATATTTCTATTTCCCAAAGAATTAATATCATAAAAGAATGCCAAATCACCTAAAACTACGTAATACAGTTTGGACGGATTAACTAAAGAGGCTCCGATTGCAGTGGAAAGAATACCATCTATTCCAAATCCTCCTACATTGCAATAAGATAAAATACTTCTATCTATCTCAAAAAAGTTCCAAGCCCTCAACGAATTTAGGATGCCAAGATGAAGTACTGCTCCAACAGGAAGTAAGCTGCATAGTTTGGAAGCGATCCAAATATTTGAAAACGGCAACTCAGGCATACGTTTTATTATACTTTCACTTAACTGTTGAAAAGCTGACAATGGATTTGTTCCATCATTACATCTAAAATCTTCGTTATATTTCTTAAAGAAATCTTTCTCTTGTAAGACAAAGACCTTTGTAAGTTTTTTAAACTTATCCTTTATTTTTCCATCTTCATCTATACGCCATACTTCTTGGGGACGTATAGCTCCCATTGTATAATAATCTCCGCTTATTTCACCCAAATGTATCAATATATCACATGTAAAAAGACCATCATCAACATGAACTTCCTGAGAAGCAAGCAATGATGACAAAACCCTGAACCGCCCTTTATAATTACTTGTATGGTCACATAATGCAACAGTATTGTACTTCTCACAAAAAATATCTAGTGAGGTTTCTTCATCTATACTCCATTTTTTATGACTACCTATAAAAACTAATACTTTCTTGCCTTCCAATAATGGGAATTCATCCAATGTGGTTATTCTTTCTATACTCTTTACCTCTGGCAGTTTAGATATACTGTAATCATTACATCCACGTGTTATAAGATTGATATGCACCGGTCCACCTCCATTAAAACTCAAATCAGAAATCGCTCTATTTATTTTCAAGGTACAATCCCATTCATCATCATCATCTTTTATTGTCTCTATCAGATAACTTGAATTTACGGTATCTGCAGGAGGAGTCATTCTGTTAGTACATTGTGGATACAGATGTCCAACTTTATTAATATCCATAGATGATGTTATTACAAGAATAGGCAAATGACGATAATATGCCTCTGTTAATCCAGGAAGATAATTTCTTGATGAAGTTGCTCCTGTACAACTTAAAACAACTGGCCGTCCTGACTCTACAGCCATACCGCATGCCATATATGCAGCAGAACGTTCATCAACACAAGAATACATTTCAAAAAAATGATCGTACTGCATACTAGCTACTATAGACTCATTAGTAGCACCTGGCGATGCTATAACAGTCTTGATTCCATTTGCTTTTAACAATGCCAAAACTATCTGGACATTCTTTTCTGATGCGTAATGAAAAATCATAATAATTTATTTTTCGATAAATATTACCTTTAAATTTCTTTCTGCACAAAAAACTTTTATCCTATCCTCCATGGAAAGATGTTTGTCATCAACAAAAAAACTTCTACCATCAAATTTCTTCCACAAAAAAATAAGAGGTAATTTTGTTATTAATGGGGATGATGCTTTCAATCTCATTTTGATGACACGATGAAACGAAGCTATATCAAAAACAGTCGCATGCATTTCACTTTCTGTACATGGATGAGAACTCAAAATAAAAACAGTCCCTAATCCATCTTCACGTAAATAACTATAATAATGTATAAGATATAGATATGAAGCGAAAAGTGTTTGTCCATGTCTAATAAAACAAAGATATCTCATATCTTTAAAAGCATCTAAAGAATGACTTTCAGAATTTCCGATAATGAGAGCATCAAAATTCCTACGTTTATCATTCATAAAATCAATTGAATCTGTATTTACTTTTTGTATCTTGTTTTTTACATTTCTATTGCAAACATAAAATATACACAATAAAACAAATACAATAAATCCTGCTATAATATTTATAAGAAATACAAATAATATTACAACAAATAATAATAAAAACTGTTTCAATTTATTTCTCATATACCTGGACAACATACTGATTCAACAAAAATTTTATAATTAATATTCAATCTGTTTATCGCATCTATTTCTTGTCCTGACAGAGAAAAATCAAAAATGTTTGTATTCTCTTTTATTCTATATTCCTTTTTTGTCATGAAAACAGGGATCACGTTTGTATCAACATGCCAACGAAGTATTACTTGTCCAATGCTTTTATTGTACTTATATGATATTTCCTTTAAAAGTCGTGAATTTAATAAACGTGAATCCATTCTACAGACGGGGGAATAAGCCTCCACTGTAATATTTTGGGAATGAAAATAGTTTACATCAGTTTTACATATACGTAACGGATGTCTTTCAATCTGAACAACATCTGGTTTAATTCCTGTTCTTTCTATGAGTCTTTTTACATGATGACACCTCACATTACTTAAGCCTAAGTACCTAATTTTTCCATTCTTTCTCAATTCTGCAAATGACTGCCATGTTTCATATAGATAATCAGGAAATGGCCAATGAACAAATAGTACATCTAAATATTCCATACCCAATCTCATAAGGCCTGATTCCACATGACAAGCTATGTGTCCCTTGGTTTCTTCCATCTGCCACCCATCTATTTTATCCTGTACAAATAAATTGTCACGTGAAATGCCTTTATATTGCATCAATTGAGACAGTGACGTTCCTAACATCTTTTCTGTATTATAGCTTGGTGAAGTGTCAAAACCTACTATACCATTTTCATATGCACATTTCGTTATAATTGACAACTCCTCACTGTCTGCGTATTGAAATGTGCCGAAAATTATCTGTGGAAATTTCATAAAAACTTGTTCCTTATTTTTATAATATATGCTTTAAACATATTCCTTTCATTTGAACTCATACCCAATAAGTACATAACGCACATATTAGATACAACACAAACTACTAAAATTGCAAAAAAACGAGCTATATTGTCTTCAAACATTAAATACAAGGCAAGTGGTGCAAGAGAGGAAAACAAAACTACTATTAGATCCTTAGAAAGGGTTTTCTCCCAAAAATATCTAATTTTCAATTTTATCATACCACGAAGTAAAAATAAACGGCAAACGAGTTGTAAAATGAATACTAATATATTAATTATATATGCTGCTTCTACAGGCATTCCCATCTTGTAAAAGACATAAGACAATATAAAAACAGACATACCTAAACCTCCAACAATAATCTGATAACGTTTAATATTACCTGTGGCCAACATTGAAGTAACAAGAGTATTGGAAATTACTGATACTAAAGAGACACAGAGTGTTAAACGTAAAAACAGAGAAGCATATTCTGGCACATTGTTTAACCAAATATTAAGAATCATATCAGTTTCAAACAATAAAGGAAGAGCAAAAAACCATGTAAGAAAGAATGAATATTTTGAACCTATACAAACTAGTTTATGCATATAAACCAAATCCTCAGATGCATAAGACTTTGTTATTTGAGGATTAACCGCTGTTGTAAAGTTATTAACAAATTGTTGTACTGCACTGTCAACCTGAACTGCAATACCACGTGCAGCATTGAATGTGACACCAAAAAACATATTTATAAGAATGTTAACACCTTGAGTCATCAACAAAGAAGATCCTGCTCCTAAAAAATTCCATCCTGCGAAACCAAACATATTCTTCAACAATGCTTTGTCAAAAATAAAGTAAAAGATACACTCCTCAAAATGTCTTTTACAATAATATCCATATACCAAACGAATAATTAATGCGACAAATGCCATTAACATCGCATAAAATACAAGTTTGTCCATAGGAGATAACAATAGAAGATAAACAATTATAAGTTTGGCTATCACCTCAAATATACTTATATATGCAAAGGCTGACATTCTTTCATGTGCTATAATGACGGCATTGTATGGTAGACTTATCAAATTAATTACAAATGTAAATATAGACAGCTGAAATACCCAATTGGCAGCATACATACGGTTTACCGGTATAGTCATCTTACTATTTAAGAACCAAACACCAATTGCCTCCGCTAGAATCAAGATAATAAGCCCTAATCCAAGTTGTATCGTTACCGAGGATGAAAATATTCTTGTAAGTTTTTCTTTATCCCCTTTACCTAACTCATATGTAATGAATCTGCTAATGGCTGCAGACAACGAGCCTGATATAACAGAAAACATTGCAACGACACCTCCTACAACATTATATATACCAAAATCCTCAACACCAAGTACATGCAACACAACACGTGAGGTATATAAGTTTACAGCCATAATAAATAGCATTCGCACATACAGTAATAGTGTGTTCTTTGCTATGCGTTTATTATTTTGAGAAGTATCGGACATTATTTAAATAAAAAACATTTAAGTGAATAGTGAATAACGAAAAGTTAAAAATACAAATGATTCAAATATCATTAGAGTTGGATGCTATATATGATTGGTGAAACGTTAGTTGAAATCAAGCGGTTTTTGAGGTAAAAACAAGCTGATTTTGGTTGCTTTTCAAGCGGTTTTTGAATGGTAATCAAGCGAGTTTTTACCAATTATCCATCTGAATTATTTTATGCTTTTATGCTACAAAATATTACCCAAAAAGGTGATTTCTTTTTTTTCGGAAAAAATAAAAAAGATAATAAATCTTTACATTT
>HF986627.1 GCA_000433175.1 Prevotella sp. CAG:1058 | reverse complement strand
AGGTAGTGAAAGGCGAGTGCAGAAGCAAAATAAAAATGAAGTTTTTTCATTTTGATTATGCCGAGCCGCATCCTACATGATTCAAAGGTAGTGAAAGGCGAGAGAAGAAACAAACGAAAACGGGAGTCTTTTCAGTTTGGCTGTTCCGAACCACACGGTGCGGGTAAAATATCTTGACAAATGATTTCTTCAAAATAGAAAATCAACATCTAACGTATGTTAAACGCCGACGGTCTGCAATACCGTTCTGTTAACACACGTTTGCATTCACACCCTGAAACCAATGCAAACCGCTTGTTTTCAGTGCCAAAATCAACTGTTTTAATGGCTGAAACCATGCCTTTTGCGTGCCAAAAGCATGCCTTTTGCAGCACAAAACGTCGCATTTTGCATTCCATTCACGCACAGAATCCCATCCCGAAAACCTTAACTCGTTATCTGTCAACACTTTAACTAAAACATCCAAATTCCGCCGTTTTTCTTATAAAAGTACGTAACCGCGGCGGGCGCGGCCCTTCCTGGAGCGTCAAACGTCCACGTCTTTTCGTTTTTCCTTACATCGTTGGCGTCAAATTGGACGCCAACCCCCTCCTGTAATTGATAATTCCCATGCTACGCTTTGAGGCTCCACATACATAAAAACATTTCCCATTAACCCCAATCGGGCGATTCGAATAGACAAAAAACCGTGACGGCCTCACGGTCG
Organism: Prevotella sp. CAG:1058; assembly: GCA_000433175.1. Lineage (GTDB taxonomy): Bacteria > Bacteroidota > Bacteroidia > Bacteroidales > Bacteroidaceae > Prevotella. The sequence goes on along the minus strand of HF986627.1, from coordinate 3,336 downwards.
CCACGGTCCATAATTTTATTCATGAAAAGTATGCATTATATAATTAACCTATTTCAAATATCGAATTAAATACGCATCGCCCCATCGTTTTTTATATTTTATGTACGCAAACAACAGGCTTGTAAGAGGCGTGCCGTTGCCGTTAATAAGCCATGCAGTTGCTGATGGTAAACCTTCAACTTGCCCATGCGTTTGTACCTTATATATGTTTCACCAAAATTTATGTACATTGAAACTGCTTGGTATGATTTAGAATGTAGGAATCTGCCTGTCCGAGTCTAGTATAGCCGGCGGTATGTTCTGATTACTGATTCTTTTGCCTAAATGGAAGTTCCAAGATACATACAGTTCAACATTTGATACGTGAGTAAGTTCTTTGCGTGACAGTTTCCATCCATTGCCGAACGTTATGGTTTTGCCAATATTATAAAATAACCCGTTGTAATAAAGGTTCAGTTTTAACTTGTCTTTCATCAGAGACCAGTGAACGCCAGTACTTACACCGTAAGTCGTTCCATTTTCATACGAAAGGTTTTTCGACTTGCTGTTAGCGAAAATCCAAAGATTCATACTAACGTTCTTTACCACTGTAAAGTTATTGTTGCTGTTGAATTTAAAGTATATGTCGTCTATACGTTTTTGGGGCATGCTTAACCGGTTGCACACTGTTGTCAGATTCGTGTTTGTGTACCAAAACCCGAATAGTTTTCCGGAATACGTTATTCCCAATTTGTGGCTAATGCTCCAACCCGTATTTTCCGGCCGTGTAAAGTATACGCCCGGTTTGTCTTCATCCTGGTACATTAACACGTTGATAATGTTGTAGCCATAATTGAAGTCATACAAGACACTAACGTTCCTGTTAAACGTATAATAAACGGAGGCCATTTCAAAATCTTGTTTTGTGAGGTTTGTATTGCCGATGCTGTATTGGTTTTCGTTTATCCAAGTTACTGTGGGCAGCATGTAGTTGTAGTTCGGCAGTGAATATTTGCGCCGGTAGCTTACATTCAGAATACGCCATCTGTCCTTGTTTATTGTCCACTGTGCACTGACCGAAGGATAAAGTCCCTTTTGCCAATATTTCAGACCGTTTGCACTGTTGAGATTGTCGCGGTAAACATATTGCGTGCCATGATAATTAAGACCTGCCGTTACGTTAAATTTCTTGCCGATATTCTGACTATAATACGCCCATGCTCCCATGTCGGTTTCTTTAAACTGATAGTTACCGTCAAGTATATAGTTCAATGTCTTTGTTCCGTCGTCTTCGTGACGGTCAATCAAGTAACCGTAATCAACACCCATCTTCAGGTTAGAAATGCCATTAAAATCCAAGAACAATAAAGGATTTACCGACACTATGTCTGAGTTTGCCCGCATTTTCGCCATATCGGCTGTGTTATTCTGAAGATAGTTTATTTTTGAGTACTCATTGCTTCTCTTATAACTTGAGCGGAAATGGAAATAACTGAGACTGTCTCTGCCAAACCACCTCTTATATTGCGCTCCAACGCTGTAATATGCCGGACTGCCTTTTGTCCTTGTTTTCAGCAGGCTCTCGCCTGAAGAACTTGTCATGTCATTGTCGGTCCCAAATAAACTCATACCTCCATAGATGTCTATTCTGTCGAGCTTACTCAACGAATATTTCATCGACAGGCCCTCATACAGCCGTTCCTTTTCCCTTATATCCTTGGTATATGTCTGACGGCTTAAGATATTGTCAATAAATTCGTCGTGCCGGCTTCTGTATGTATAGCGGGTGAATGGCTGCCAACTGATGTAGTTTCTCAGGGTCAGCTTTCCTCGCGAGTATAACAGTGAAAGGTTTGATGCAGTTTCTCTTATTCCATCACTGTTGAAGTTAGGGTTGAATACGGCAGAGCCGAGCAGTCCTAATTCTTCACGCAAATAGATTTTTATTATACCGCCGATAGTGTTTACACCGTAAGAGCCGTCTGCATTCGGAATAATCTCCATCTTGGCAATCATAGTAGGGTCTATGGCTTTAAGTTGCTCGAACGTTATCTGCTGGTCGTCTATGTATATTTTCGTATCATTGCGTCCGCGCACGCTTATTCCTTCATTTGTTACTACAAGTCCGTTTATTAGCTTTAGAAAGTCGGCAGTACTCTTTCCCTTAGTCAGCGGGTTGCCTTTTACGCGAACTGTCATGTCACCGTTCTGTTTCATGTCTGAATAGTTTGCCATAACGGTAACCTCATCAAGCAATTCTGACGACAAATCAAGTTTTATAATGCCAAGATCCTTGCTGCCGTTAACAGACAAGTCAGATTCATAATTTTCATACCCAACAGAAGAAATACTGAGGATATATTTTCCTTTGTCTACATTTATAGTAAACTTGCCGTCATTATCTGTTACAACACGCAGTTCTTTTACACTGTCACATTTCTGTTGTAACGTTACGGTAGCCTGAATTACCGGCAGTCCGTCATTGCCTGTCACACTGCCCGTCACGTTGTTTTGAGCATTGACAACAGTAACAAATAGTAAAGTTAAGATAAAGATAATATTTCTCATATATTTTTGTGTTTTTTATGTGCTTTATTTTCTATACGCAGGACAGCTCGTTTTGTGACATTAATAAATAAGCTTTTTTCAATATTTTTATCGTACCGACAGCTGTCCATATCTGAATATCAGTATGTTTGATGCCTATTCAATAGGTATCTTTGACAATACCGGACAATAAAAAAATGATTAGTTTACCTGTCACAAAGTAACAGATTTTAAGGTTAACGAACAAATATTCAACGAAAAGATTTTTCACAAAAATTTCACAAAGGGTTAAAAAACATCAGCCCGTGTTTGTGAAAAAAATTCACAAACACGGGCTTCGGAATAAAGTAAAGTCTTGATTATAAAGACTTTATATACTTGTCAAAATCTTTTGGCGAGCCGTCTTTTCCCGTCATCTTCAGGTAGAGTCGCTTGCGTATGTTCGAGATGTTAGACGGCGACTGTTGCATGAGTATGCCTATGTCGGCAGGTGAGAAGCCGGCGCGGACGAGCAGGCAGACATGGTATTCGCTGTCGCTCAACCGGCTTTGCCATTGGCTTAGCGGCGTGTAGCCGGAGAATATCTTTACAAGTTCTGCGCATTCAGCCACCGTCATGCACTTGTGGCTTCTGCGTGCATGGTCGGCCAGCACCTTTATTATTGGGGCGTCGTGGAAACGTGTCTGTCCGACTGTATTGTTTTTCTTCTCATACTCCGCCTTCTCGCGTTGCAGGCGTTCTATCTCCTTTGATTTTTCCTCAAGCAGGCTGCTGATTCTTGCCTCGCGGTTTTCCGTCAGTATTTCATAT
>HF986626.1 GCA_000433175.1 Prevotella sp. CAG:1058 | reverse complement strand
AAACATAATGCTGCTTAATTTTGATTAGTTACTTATTCTATTATTAAACGATAAGTATTTATATTAGAATATGCCAAAAATAAGAGGCTAAAGTACATTCTTATTTTTGGCATATTAATTGTATTAAGCAAAAAGCTTATTCAATAACAACAAGTGGAGTATCTTCCATTACACTTTCACCTTCGCTAACAAGGATTGCTGTAACCTTTCCACCTTTTTCTGCTTCAAGGTTATTAGCCATTTTCATGGCTTCAAGTACAACAACTGTATCGCCGGCTTTAACCTCGTCACCAACTGCTACCTTTATTTCAACAATGACGCCAGGTAATGGCGATTTAACAGCATTGTTAACATTAATTTTAGCACTATCGCTTGAAGAAGTTTCGGTAGTCTGTGCCTGTTGTGATACAGGTTTCACGACAACCTTTTTCTTTACAGGTTCTGGCTCATTCTCCATTTCCACCTTATATTCTTCACCGTTTACTACAACGTTGGCGATATTGGCTTCGATGTTCGCTATGGTAACTTCATATTTGTTACCATTTATTGTATATTTGTATTCTTTCATTGTTGTTTGCGTTTTTGAGGTTATAAGAAACTTAAGCGTTCAAAATTTTCTACATAAGAACGCTTAAGTCTTTTTTACCTTGACTTTGTTTAAGGATGTTGCGTCATTCGTAGAGAGTGCAATTCCCACTCGGTATGCTTACTCTTTATGGTAATGATGCCTGCTTCCTTGTCATGCACATTGTTGCCGTTGTATTCATGCAACGCCAACGCAATTGCTGCATAAACCTCGTTTTTATTCATTGTCATTGAGTTTAAAGATGACATATTACATCGGAATGTTTCCGTGCTTCTTTGCAGGTAAGCCGTCCCTCTTTGTTGCAAGCTGTGCTAATGCTCGACAGATGCGGAAACGTGTATTGCGCGGTTCGATCACATCGTCAATATAACCATATTTGGCTGCTTGATATGGATTAGCAAACATTTCGGTGTATTCTTCCTCCTTGTCTGCCAAGAAAGCCTTAGGATCTTCATGCTCCTTAGCCTCCCTTGCATAGAGTACGGCAACGGCACCACTTGCACCCATTACAGCGATTTCTGCTGAAGGCCATGCATAGTTGATGTCAGTACGTAATTGCTTGCATCCCATCACGATATGGCTTCCACCATAACTCTTACGCAAAGTTACAGTTACCTTAGGTACTGTAGCCTCACCGTAAGCATAAAGCAACTGGGCACCATGCAAAATAACGGCATTGTACTCCTGACCCGTACCAGGCAAGAATCCAGGAACGTCTACAAGACTTACAATTGGAATATTGAATGCGTCACAGAATCTAACAAAACGTGCGCCCTTGCGGCTTGCGTTAACGTCAAGGACACCTGCGTAGCATGAAGGTTGGTTGGCAACGATGCCGACACTCTGTCCGTTAAAGCGTGCAAAGCCAACAATAATGTTACGTGCAAACTTAGGCTGAACCTCGAAGAATTCGCCATTATCGGTTATTGCACCAATAACCTTATACATATCATAAGCCTGGTTCGGATCTTCAGGTATGATTTCATTCAAAGAATCTTCCATACGGTTGATTGGGTCAGTACATTCAACACGTGGAGCTTCTTCCATGTTGTTTGAAGGAATGTAGCTTAGCAGTGTCTTTATCATCTGCATAGCTTCTTCTTCAGTTGCTGCTGTAAAGTGAGTTACACCACTCTTGGTAGAGTGTACGCTTGCACCTCCAAGATGTTCCTGGTCAATGTCTTCGCCTGTCACAGTCTTTACAACTTTCGGACCTGTGAGGAACATGTATGATGTGTTCTCCATCATCAATGTAAAGTCTGTCAAAGCTGGTGAATAAACAGCACCACCTGCACACGGGCCAAATATACCACTAATTTGAGGAATTACGCCTGATGCAAGAATATTACGTTCGAAAATCTCTGCGAAACCAGCCAAAGCACAGATACCTTCTTGAATACGTGCACCACCAGAATCGTTAATTCCAATTACAGGAGCACCCATCTTCATGGCCATATCCATAACCTTGCAAATCTTCTGAGCCATTGTCTCTGACAAAGAACCGCCGTTTACAGTGAAGTCCTGTGCAAAAATATATACAAGCCTGCTGTCGATTGTACCACATCCGGCAACTACACCGTCACCAAGATAATGTTTCTTGTCCATTCCGAAGTTAGTACAACGGTGCAGTTTGAACATGTCAAATTCTTCGAAGCTGCCTTCATCAAGAAGCATATCGATACGTTCACGCGCAGTATATTTTCCGCGTGCGTGTTGTTTCTCGATAGCTTTTTCGCCACCGCCGAGACGAGCTTGTTCGCGTTTGGCGATAAGCTCCTTGATTTTTTCTACTTGTTTACTCATTATTTTATATTAAATTTTTGAGGTTATACCATTATTTATATATGATTTTGGTGATACTGTTTTTGTATTTACTGTTGAACACAAAATAAGTAGCAAATCACTAAAACCTAATGTTAGTTATTGTTCGCAAAGTTCTGTTAGCACTCCGCATGTTGATTTAGGATGCAGAAACGCAATATTAAGGTTTTCAGCACCTTTTCTTGGAGCCTTATCAATCAGGCGTACGCCCTTACCGTCACATTCTGCCAATGCGTTGCTGACACCGTCTTCGATACAGAATGCCACATGATGTACGCCATGGTTGCCTTTATCAAGCCATTTCTGGATAGTGCTTTCGGGTGATGTCGGTTCAAGCAATTCAAGCTTGACCTCTCCACATTTCAAGAAAGCAGTCTTGACCTTCTGGTCGGCAACTTCTTCTATAGCATAACACTTTAGTCCTAAAACATTCTCGAAATAAGGTAAAGCTTCGTCTATGCTTTGAACGGCTATACCTAAATGCTCAATACGTGAAATTTTCATATTATTACATTTTAGAAATATTGTGGCAAAGATACTCATATTTTTTCAATGTGCAAATGATTTACGCTATTTTTACAAGCTAACTCTTACTGCTCATTTGCATATTGTCGGATTTAAGTTTGCTAACCGTTATATTCTTCGTCTAAATTCCGCACATGCAAGTGCTGTTGCTATTGCTACATTAAGGCTGTCAATACCTTTGATACGACTATAATTTGGTATTATGATTTTGTTATTAACCTTTTGCATAATTTCAGGAGATATGCCTTTTCCTTCATTCCCCATAATAATAATACCTCTGTCGGATAATTGTTGCGTGTAAATATCGTCACCATCAAGTGACATTGCATAAGTTGGAGTGTCACATGGGATTGATTCTAGCAAATCATACAGGTTTGTATAAATAATCCTGACTCTTGCAATACTACCCATTGTTGCTTGTATTACCTTTGGGTTAAAGGCGTCAGCTGTACCATCACCACAGAAGATGGTACTTATGCCAAACCAGTCGGCAATGCGGATTATTGTGCCAAGATTGCCTGGGTCCTGTACTGCATCAAGTGCGATGCATAATTCGTGTTTGCATATGTCTGTCTCAAATTCTGTCTCAGGAATAGGAAATACGGCAAGCACTTGTTGAGGGTGCTTTAGGAAACTTATTTTTCTTAATTCGTCGTCAGTTACAATTGTACATTTGTTTCGGAAATCATTATTTTCATGTGTATCCATCCAATTATTTGTGGCATACAGCATGGTGGGTTTGCATAAAGCCATTATGTCTGTTACTATTTTAGGGCCTTCAGCTACAAAAACTCTTTCACGGTCACGTATTTTCTTTTGTTCAAGTGAGCGAACATATTTGATTTGATTCTTGCTAATCATACTTATTTTCAGTTTTATACGGGCAAAACTACTAAAAAATTATTACTTTTGCACTGTAAAATCATTTTAAGTGGTAAAACTAACGTCAAATAATATATTGTCATTAATTGTCGCTGTTGTTTATGCGGCTTTGCTTTCGGGATGTTCTGTTTCAAAGTTTATACCCGAAGGCAGATGGCTGCTTGACAATGTGAAGATTGAGTCTGACGTTAAAGAAATAGACACTAAACAGCTTGAACCATATATAAGGCAGAGCGGTAATTCAAAGTGGTTTTCGTTGTTTAACGTGCCTTTGGCAACGTATGCCTTGTCAGGACGGGATTCGACAAAATGGATCAACCGCAAATTGCAGGATTTAGGCGAAGCACCAGTGTTGTTTGATTCGGTACAAGCTACATTGACATGTAAAGACCTTGTCAGTGCTTTGCATGGCATCGGTTACATAAGGGCTGGTGTTGACTATGATGTTAAATTTCGAAAGAAAAAGAAAGTAGACGTAGTTTACAGACTTCATCCCGGCGAGCGTTTTAAAATCGGACAAATTGCTTATGACATCCAGGATGCCGGAGTAGATTCTCTTTTACACTTCATGCCGAAAAGTAATCCTTTGTTACGTACAGGCATGCCGTTTGTTGTCGCTAATCTGGAAGCCGAACGGGAAAGGTTTACCAAATTATTGAACAATAACGGATATTTCAATTTTCATAAAGACTTCATTTCTTATTCAGCAGACACGATAAAAGGATCTACAGTTGTAGACTTGACGTTGCATCTTCATAAATATCGCCCTGTTGGCGGTACTGAAGAGACCGAGCACAGACGTTATGTTGTAGGCAATGTAAATTATCGGGCAAGCGGCGGTATCGGTAAAATACCTTTGCGCCTTTCAGTATTGGAAGAAAATACGCTTGTTGTACCTGGGAAGATGTTCAACTCTGATGATTTGCAACGTACTTATAATAGGTTTGGTCGTTTGCAGATAGTCAAATATACCAATATTAAATTCAATGAAAAGGAAGAAACGTCAGATACGCTTGACTGCGATATAAGTATAAGTACAAACAAGATAAATAGCATAAGTTTCCAGCCTGAAGGTACTAACACGGCAGGTGATCTTGGTGTCGCGGCTTCATTGACCTATGAGAATAGGAACTTATTCCGTGGTGCAGAGACATTCAGTGTGAAACTACGTGGCGCCTTTGAAGCAATAACCGGACTTGAGGGTTACCAGAATCAAGATTACGAAGAGTACAGTCTTGAAACAAGGTTGGGATTCCCCAGGTTGGTTGTTCCGTTTTTATCAAGTGAATTCAAACGAAGGTCGATGGCTGTTTCCGAGTTATCTGTAAGTTACAACATGCAAAACCGTCCCGAATTCCACCGTCGATTGTTTTCTGCTGCATGGCGTTATAGATGGAATAATCCTACAGGAAGGAAAAATTATAATTTTGACCTGATTGACCTTAACTACATTTACATGCCATGGATTTCCACAACCTTTAGAAACGAATACCTTGACGATGTAAGCAATCGTAATTCAATATTGCGCTATAATTATGAAGACATGTTCATCATGAAAATGGGTTTCGGAATGTCGTATAACAGTGGCGTAAATGCTTTCAAGGTAAATGTTGAAACTTCAGGCAATCTGCTTAACGGAATATCACGCATTGTCGGGCGGTCGCGTAATGCAGATGGACAATACACCTTGTTTAATATTGCTTTTGCGCAATACGTCAAAGGTGATTTTGACTATACGCATGCATTCAATATTGACCGCAACAATACTCTTGCATTCCATTTTGGTTTTGGTATTGCGTATCCTTACGGCAATAGCAAGGTGTTGCCTTTCGAAAAAAGGTATTTCTCAGGAGGAGCGAACTCTGTAAGGGGATGGAGCGTAAGGGGACTTGGCCCGGGAAAATTCAAGGGCACCGACGGAGCCATTGATTTCATTAATCAGACTGGTGACCTGAAGTTGGATTTGAATCTGGAGCTGCGTTCGTTCTTGTTCTGGAAAATTTATGGAGCCGTATTTGTCGATGCTGGCAATATCTGGACGCTGCGTGCATATGAAGAACAGCCAGGAGGACAGTTCAAGTTCAAGGATTTTTATAAACAAATTGCTGTGGCTTATGGTGTCGGCATAAGATTCAATTTTGACTTTTTCATATTACGTTTTGACATGGGTATGAAAGCAATTAATCCCGCATACGACTCTTCAAACGAACATTATGCAATTATTCATCCTGACTTCAGTCGTGATTTTGCTTTTCACTTTGCAGTAGGCCTTCCATTCTAACCAACCATCTGCCGTCCCTTTTTACAAGAGGTATCGTGTATAGTGCTTTAGAAGCAATTTCACCTGGACGGCCTAATGTATCCAATTTAAGGAAATTGCGAACCTCGCATATCGCAACTGCAGTTGTGTCACTTGTCATTTCAACGTCTTTAGTTTCAACAGTAGCAGGCTTGTCTTGTTCGTTTATTATGTCTATATCTTCCTGATTGATGTTACTGGCTAAAAAAGACAACCATACGACTGACTCCGGTGTACAGTAATCCTTTGTTGCTTCAAGCTCATAGTTAAAATAACACCCGGCAAAATTGTCTGCCGCTTTTAATGCTTCATCCATTTCCTGAGACATTGCGTCGCGCGAGCATGAACATGTAACGGATAAACAAGCTGATACTGTAAACATTATGATTGCATTGCGGATGTAGGCCATTGTTTTGTATGTTGTTATTGTAAAGTCTTAATGACTCTATGAATAAATTAAATTTTTCACAAAGGTATTAATTTTTTTTGTAACGTGCCTGTTTCTTTATAATTTTGCGCCTAAAAATTCAGGTAGATGTTTAGATTCATATCTTTCGGTAGTGGTAGTTGCGGAAACTGTTATTATATTTTTGTTAATGGATGCGGTATAATGATAGATGCCGGTATCGGCATAAGAAAAATAAAAAAGTATTTCAGCGAATATGGTTTTAGCTTTTCAGATTTAAAATGTATTTTTATCACACACGACCATGCAGACCATGTTAAATCTGTTGGCGTTTTGAGTAATACATATAATATACCTGTATTTGCAACAAGAAGAGTCCATGAAGGTATAAGACGGAATTATCGTGTTAATAAGAAGATTGACAATTCTAATATTAATGTAATATCAGCAGGTGAAAATGTTTCACTTTTTGACGGAATCTCACTATATCCTTTTCATGTCCCGCACGATAGTCTTGACAATGTTGGTTATAAGATTAATATTGGCTCTGTCACGTTCTGTTTAATGACAGACATAGGCGAAGTAACGGAAGAGATGGCAAGAGTTATTGGTGATGCTGATTATCTGACGATAGAAGCCAACTATGACAAGGAAATGCTTTGGGCAGGTAATTATCCTATGTATCTTAAGCAAAGGGTGTCTGGGGGATTCGGACATTTGTCCAATGAACTATGTGCCAAAGCTATCACAACTTATTCCACAGACAAGTTGCGCCATGTGTGGTTGTGCCACCTTAGTGCTGAAAACAATCATCCTGAGCTTGCACGTAAAACTGTTGAGACAATGCTTCAATCATCAGATTCCGCACATCTTAAGACGTTGCCGGTAGATGTATTAAAACGTGGTGTACCAAGTAATATTTATGAGCTTGAAGACTACTAATATATGTATTTATCAAAAGACTGTTTATATTTGTAGCAAGTATTCCTTGTTTAATTTTATCTAACTGGTTTCATCGAGACACCGCAATGAAACCAGTTAGATATATGTCAGATCATTCAAGAGTGATTTAATATCCCTATATCCAGACGGATACTTTTTGTAAAGGTGTCTGACTGTATATCGGCTGATGAGTTTATGACTATGCGAGGATGTCTGAAACAACGGGAGAAACTGGATGAAAAAGAGAAAGTGTACTACGAATATACTTGCGGCATGGGGGATGTTGTGCGTATGATGGATATACCGTCGCCCAAGATGACAGAAGATGACCTTATAGCAGAGAAAGACCTGCAAGGCTGACGCTGTTTGTTGTGCATACTTTTTACATATACTTTGTTATGTCACATTGTCGTTATTCTATGCATTCTTGTTGCAACTTGATATGAGTAAACACTTGGTAGATACGTTCATTCTGAAAAACAAGGAAGATTGGCGTAAATTATAGAAAAAATGCGTGCAATCATAATGCTCTGTATGTCAGTATTATATGCCCCAACTGTGATTTATGTGCAATTATTTCCAGCCATAAATAACTTGTTTTGCTGTGGAAATCACAGGAAAAAGCACCGTTTAACCGATGTAAAAGCATCGTTTTAGAACGTAAAACACGGTTATTTACAAGATGAAAGGTCGTGTTTTATGTTATCACCTGCTGAATTTGCCTTGACCAATGGTAGTAAAGGTGTCTTTATTATTCTATTTCTTGTTTCCTGACTGTATTTTGTAAAATGCCATAATGATACCGTTTAAGGCTGAATTGTGCCATTTGGCAAAATGGTGTCATGCCTTGTCGAAGATGTGTTTTGTGTCAGGTTATGTGATAATTTGAAGTATAATTCATGCAGCATAAGTGTGTTGCATGAATTAAACCGCATTGGATAGCTGCTGCCTGTCAGCGTTTTTGTTTGCTCCTGGACCTGCGCTTATGCTTGTATCCGAATAGTTCCATCAACGAGTTGAAATCTTTCTTTAGCATAAGGCCAATGCCTTGTGTGTTAAGTGACGACTTTGTGAAATAGCGGTCGTTTGTCTGGTTGTATACTTTTAATGCAATACTGCCATTTGGCGTAAGCAGATAGCTAATGTCAAAATCACCGATGAATGACGTAGTTGCATTTTCATTGTCACGGTAACCGAATTGTCCGTTGATTATCAGACGGTTGTCAAGAAGTCTACCTGACAATATTCCTTCATACTCGGCATTATTGAATCCTTCGTCACCGGTGCTGATGTTTGCCCCGAATGTCCAGTTGTTATTCTTTGTAAGATTGCCCAACAACGTGTTTATCTGTTGGCTGATGGTGCCGCTCAGGAGGCTCTGCATGGCAAGACTTGTCTGGTTTTGCCGTTGTTCGGTGGAGTTGTTGTTGTCTTGCATGTAGAAGCGTCCGACTCCAAGTAGATAGACTACTTGTTGGTTCATCTCTTCCTCGCTATTGATAACAGTCCTAACCATTTGCTCCGCATCGTCGCTAACCGTAGGTATGTCGATATTAAAATCTATATGAGGCGATTTCGGGGTTCCGCTAATATTCATGAGACAGTCAACTCTGACGTTATTATTAGAGAAGCTGGATCCTAGTTGCAGGTCGGATAAAGGCACGCTGTTGACGGTGTATACAGCTTGAAGGTTCAGCCTTGCGTTATACGGGCTGCCGCCAAAAACAATTGAACTTCCACTTTGGAACTGGAAAACTTTCTTGATGATGTTTTGTATTGTCAAGGTATAAATTCCACGGTCGATTACAAACGTACCGAACATATCGAACGATCCTTTGTTGAAATACGATGCACGCAATGTACCATTTCCATATAAGGAAATGTAGTCATTCGTATTCCTGTCCATAAGAACACGTAACGATGCATCCGGAGTCATGTCGATTAAAAAGTTTATTCGAATGTCTGAAGGTATTTCGTCAGCAGGATATTTGTCTTTATCAATGTCTGGCCTGATTGCAATATGTGCAGTGTCGTTTGATTCGGTTTCCATGGCTGTCTTGTCACGCCATGTTATGAATTGTTCCTCTGCTATCGACTCAGGACTTGTCACATTATATTCTATAAAAGAATCCCTTTCCGGTTTTACATTAACATCAATGTTCACTTGGCCTTTACGTCCTTGTATCATGCAAGTTCCAGTCCCGTATGCCGTACCATAAAATGATTCGCCATCATAGTTTTTTGTGTCATAGCACAGAAGGTTTGATGTCTTTATATTAATATCATACGACAAATCTTTCAAGTGGTTATGATGCAAAATACCGTTAATTATGCCTATATTGCCGTTACGGTCGTATATTGTATCTTGACGGAATGCTATTTTGTTGGGCTCGAAATATATTGTATCGTTCTCAAGTCTGTATGTCACGTTAGTTGACATAATTCTTAACTTGCCGTCAGCAACAACCTTTCCGGTTAAATCCATTGCAGACAGAGGTCCGTGCAACCTCAATTCACCATGGGCTTTACCGACAACATTGTCCATGAAACTTCCACAGAAGCTCTCGACGAATTCAATATTTGTACCTTCCGCCCTTATACCAAGGTCGATGTCTTTGTTGGCCGGCGATACATAACCTTTAACCAATGTACGCGCTCCATCATTCTCTTCTGCATGGGCGTCAATGTTTATACGCTTGTTTTCTTTGTTCCAGTCTACTTTCGCGTATAGTTTGCCTAAACGGCCTCCTTGCAGACAAAAGTGTTCAACTGCCAAATCAGCGTGTGCTTCAGGTTCATAGAACACTGATTTTATATGGGCTTTGCCCGTCATGTGACCGCTGAACTCAACCGAATGGAAATTAATTAAGCCTAAAACATAACTTACATCGATATCGCTCATGTCGACGGTAATCGAATCTGTTGAATGCTTGGTGGCCATTCCATCAATTCGTATGTGTTGGTTCGCATGTTCTATGGAAAAGTGCTCAATTGCAAGATTCCCGGAACTGTAGACTATTTGGGCTGGTAACACGTTCCAGGCTGTATCATTGACCAATATCTCTGAAGGATTCAGTCTGATGTTGACATCTGTCTTGCCTTCCTCGTTTTTTATAGCGGTTGTCTCTACATTGACTGTACCAGCCATACGTTTTTGCTGATTATTGTCCCAACTTAGCGAAGTTGCAAGTGTTCCGTCGTTAGCTTTTGCATTGACTTCAAGATCCAATACATGCCCGTTGGTCATTACCTTTTTCATGCGTCCGTCGACTATTAACGGCCCGCTACTCGTCGCTGTTGCAGATAGTGATATGTTTTTATATGGTGCGCCGTCGTATTCCAGCTTGTCGGCATGACATACAAGACTCATTGTGCCTTGTGTATCATCGACACCTACATTTAATTCAAGTGGAGAACCCAATACTAGCGATTGGCTTAACAATGCGTCAAGCATGTCGTTGTCAATTATTTTGGCGTCCAATGTGAACCGGTTTGACGCATTGTTCCGCTTGTCGCATAACGTCGGCAGTTTTGAATTCAGAATGTTTATAAAACTATTCGCTATGGTATTTAGTTTGTATTGCCCCGTAAGTTCAGCATGTCCGAAGTCTCCATAGAGAGCCATACGCCTGTCGGTTGCAATCATGACAAGTGAGTCAAGACAGTATTCCTTATCAGGTAAACGCATTGTAACATTACTAATTTTAACATTACCTTCCAACGGATTTGCCTTGGACCCAGAGATTTGTGCAGTAGCTTTAATATCAAGATCAAACTTCGTATCTTTCCATAAATTGGTTAGATGAAGCGATGAAGGATTCAGGTTGCGTACAGTAGCGTCAAAATCGGCATATTTCAAGTTATCGGACAATCCGGCCTTACCTTCAACATATATCTGTCCATTAGGATCGTCCATACTGAACTTGCCGTTAAACATCGAATTGTTCAACGTTCCATTGGCTTTTATCCCTGAGAATGAATATCCATTATAATCAATTCGTGGGAAAGTTCCATTTAATGCTAAGTTTGAAATTCTAGAATTTCCAATGTCACAACCTACATTGACTATTGTTGATATTATTCCTAATTTATCATTATTGAGCAAACGACCTATATTTAATGCCTTCGTGTTTACGTATGCACTGATATGCCGGCCGTCTTTGCCAGCCCTTACGACAGCATCACCTAAATCGCTTGAAAACCTTCCGTCAGCAGACAACTTATTATCTTTACCAGCTACCAATCCTCTATATTTTATGTGTCCAAGGCGGTCGATTATTTCAGTTATCTTGTTTTTTTTATCAGATTTACCGGAAAAACTGCCAAGCATTTCATTTACACCTTCAGCCGTACAGGCAAGCTGTTGTACGTCAGCACGCCAAGAAATCCCTGAACGTGTTTTAACAATACGGCCGCTTGCAGAGAGTTTTATCGCACCACTGCCAGAGTTTACATCAAAACTTGTTATGTTGACTGTCTTGTCGGTACCATTGAAAGATGCAGAGACATATATAGGTTTTGTGGCTTTTTTGAAAGTTGGAACAAAGCAAGCCAAATCTTTTAAAGTGACCTTTGACTTATCTATCTTGCCATCAAAACTCAGTTCCGTATTGTTCCCTACATTTTTATATCGGGCTTTTATGCTGTCAATCCGCAACTCTGAAGATGGCAATATTAGCTCTAATTTACTTAATACGGCATACTGTTTGCTAATTAACAACTTGAATTTTAACTTATTAAGGTTAAACCCTGAAGTTTCATTAAATGACAATTTTTTTAAAACAGCTTCAAATTTGCCACCTGAATAATATGGTACTTCTATATGTGCACTTATATCCTTTAGGTCAATATGTGCAGCATTAAATTTCGACGGGGTGGGGGCTATGTCGTATCTGTCGTATTTAATAGCCCCGTGCCTTATTATAAGCGAATTAATATTTAGCTCGTAATTCTCTTTCTTTTCAGGATTTTTCGATGCTAGTGAATCAAGTACAAACTGGTAATTTGCTTTAGCTAAAGCATTCTCCTTATAAAAAACAGCTTTTAAGCCAAACAGTTGTGCAGAAGATATGTATATGCGCTTATTCCTTAAAAGTTCACCGTAATTGATTTTTGCTGCCATGCGTGAAGCTTTTAGCATCAGTTTTGATTTCTGGTCATAAACTTCAACACCGTCAACAACCACCCTGTTGAGGAATCCAAGATGTATATTGCCTATCTCGACTTTAGTATCAAGTTTTTTGGCAATCATACTGCTTACCTTGTCACCCAGCCAATTCTGCACGAAAGGTAGATGGGCCAATGTTATCACTGCCAGATAAATGGCGATAATGGTCCATATGGTTCCTTTTATTGCTCGCTTCAAGGTTCTCAAAACTTACTAACTATCTTGTCACAAGTTATACTTAATGTATGTTGCCAAAGCCGAATTGAGCATTTTAAAATAGCTCATAGACTAGAAAAGTTTTACAAAGGTAATCAAAAAAGGTGAATGAACGAAATTGATATTATAAATATGTTTCCTTATGGCTGCAAATACATGAAAATCTGACAAGTAACGCCAAAATATGAATTATGAAACCGATGCCGCCACTTTCTATGATCTTAAAATAAAGTGGCGGCATCGGTTAGTAACTTTGATGAATTTTTTAAAACGTCTGGCACTTTATTTTATAATATAAATGCCTATGATTGTTTCGCTCATGTAAAAATAACTCAGTCAATAAATCTTTGCGTAATGTCTCCATATTTGTCGATTCTCCTGTCACGCAGGAATGGCCACCAGCGGCGAACCTGCTCGCTATGCTTCAAGTCTATGTCGACAACTGCATTCTCTTCTTCACAGTCAGAAGCACGGAAAAGAATCTCGCCTTGCGGACCGGCGACAAACGAGCTACCCCAAAATTCTATTCCGCCAGTTTGGTTTGACGGGTCAGGTTCATGTCCGACACGGTTCACCGCAACAACAGGCAGACCGTTTGCAACTGCGTGTCCACGTTGCACCGTGGTCCATGCTTCGCGTTGTCGTTGTTGTTCGGATTCTGTGTCTGAACTTTCATAACCTATTGCAGTCGGGTAAATCAGCATATCAGCCCCTTGCAACGCCATCAGTCTGGCTGCTTCAGGATACCACTGGTCCCAACATACAAGCACTCCGAGACGTCCAACTGATGTGTCGATGGGATGGAAACCCATGTCACCAGGTGTAAAATAAAACTTTTCATAATAAGCCGGGTCGTCAGGTATGTGCATTTTTCGGTATTTCCCTGCAATCGTTCCATCACGTTCAATCACCACTGCCGTATTGTGGTAAAGTCCTGCCGCACGTCTTTCGAACAGGGATGTAACGATTACGATACTGAGCTCTTTTGCCAGGTTACCGAAAAAGTCCGTTGACGGACCTGGTATGGGTTCAGCCAGATCAAAGTTACCAACATTTTCCGTCTGACAGAAATATAATGAATTATGCAATTCCTGCAATACTACCAATTCAGCACCTTCAGATGCTAATGCTTTTATTTTATCAGCAAGCCGGCGCATATTGTCGTTGCGGTCGGCAGTATTATGTTGTTGTATTATGCCTGTTTTCATTCCTATACTAAATATTAAGTTGTATGTATTTGTATATTAAAGCGAGATATGATACAGTTACCAACCAATTAACCCATTCAACATGTTGGTTAATCACTGATAATCTGCATGGTGCAGCAATGCAGTGAGCCATGCTGCCTTACCACGGTACGACTGTCAATGCCAATAAGCTCGCGTCCCGGAAACGCTTCACCTATGACCGATGCTGCAAGCTTGTCGTTGTCGGGCTGTCCGTATGTCGGATAAATCACCGCCCCGTTTATAACCAGGAAATTGGCGTATGTTGCCGGCAACCTGTCGTCGCCGTCGAACATGGGGCTTGGCATAGGCAATCCTAATAAGCGGTACGGATGTCCGTCAATAGTGCGCATGGCTTCAAGTTCCTTTTCCATCAATAACAATTCACTATAATGACTGTCAGACTTATCCGTGCATGAAACGTATAATAAGGTATCATTAGGCGCAGTCCGTACCAACGTATCAATATGACCGTCAGTGTCGTCACCTTCAAGGTGTCCATGGTATATCCACATTATACGTTCTGCCATGAGACTATTTTTTAAACGCTTCTCGATTTCCTGACGCGTTAAGGGTTGATTACGGTGCGGTGCCAGCAAGCATTGGCTTGTTGTAAACACAGTGCCTTTTCCGTCGCTTTCAATAGAACCGCCTTCTAGTACGAAATCGTTCATGTCTACATATTCACCCTTTACAATACCTTTTTCATATAGGCTTCTGTTGATGGCATTGTCAAGCTCGGATGGAAATTTATCCCCCCATCCGTTGAAACGGAAGTCAAGCAAACGCGGTTGGCCGTTGCCCGTCAGTGTTATGAAACCGTGGTCGCGCGCCCAAGTATCATTTGTCGGACAACGGTGTAGGGTAACTTTCGACAACTGACACTCTGTCAGTTTGCTTTTCAGTTGTCCCATTACTTTATCAGGTTCGGGTGTAGCGATAATAAGTCGTTCATGGCGTGTAATGGCATCAGCCATCTCAACATAAACATTACAAATGTCTTCTAGATATTCACGCCAATCCGTCCCAGCATGAGGCCATGTCAAAAGAATGGCACTATGTTCAGCCCATTCCGGTGGTAATATGTATTTGCTTTCCATATTCATCTAATTGTTGCGCAAAAATACTACAACTATAACTAAATTGCAAATAAAATGTATGGTTTTTGTGCAGGCATCTTTTTTGTTGCTTCATTCGTGACTTTTTGTCAGTACGTTTTGCGTTGATATAGGTCAATCCGTTTGATACATGTCAAAATTCGTGGGGTCTGTTGCAAATTTTACGGCCAGTATGGTTTATTGTATTTCAAACGGCATTATCTTTGCACCAGAAACAAGAAGGAAAGGATAACAGGATGTGAAGGCGCATCCAACATGTAGAATTAAAAATAAGAAAGGTAAAAAGATTATGAAAAAGATTGTTAACAGGATTCTTGACAGTAAAAAGTTCAACAAGTATTGTGTGAACGTTTTGAAAATGTACAATTACGGACGTGTAAACATGCCTATGTAAGGTGTTTTGCTATTTGCGGCAAAAACCACAAGAGCAAAACTGACATTAAAGGTAGATGTTTAATAACAACAAACAAGGCTGGTTTTTACGGGAAAAGCTGTAATAACCAGCCTGTTTTTATGTAAATACTTCTGGTTTATGTGTGACGATTATTATTACATAAATATAATAACCTGCATTGACGAAATATGACAAAATCAGATTTCTTTTAATAGACCGTCTTTTGTCATGTAATAGATAACCTTTTGCGTTGCAAAAGGCTACCTGTTGCAAGGTAAAAAGCTACCTTTTACAAAACAATGAAAATAATATGGTTGGACATAAGGCTACCATGTTAAATTCGGAAATGTGTATGTTAAATATAAAACGCACATTACCAATAAAATAAGTTGTAATGTTAACATAAATGTTTAACTATTTTGAACCAATATCTGTTTTTTGTAGCAACCAATATTATGCATCAGATTATGGCAGGATAACAAAAGACAAATCTTCCAATTCAAAAAACATAATCCATGAAAACAACACTGATATGCATACTAAATCCGGTCACATCAAATTCATTTGAAATTTACCCGGGCTTTGGCAGACATCAATCCATACCGATGTTAAATTATGCTTTTTGTTACGGCTGTCAGGTTTAATTTATTAACTTTGCAAAAATATTTTTCATTATGAGACTGATTTTAGCCGTTTTTATAAGTTTTCTCCCGATTTTCATGCACGCGCAATCGGAATGGGAAAAACCAAAGGTGAGTGATAGTGAAGTAATACAGGAAAAAAAGGCAAAACCTAATCCTGATGCAAAATATCTAGAGGGCGCCGTGCCTGAAGTAAACGGCAAGGTGGAATGGAAACTCGATTTAGACGTTCCGGGTAAGAGCGCAAACGAGATATACGACATAATGCTGAAATTTTTTACTGAACTGACCGAGGGAGAGAACCAATTGGAAGGCAGTTGTGTGACATTGGTTAATAAGTCAGAGCATGTCGTTGTTGCCAATGTTAAAGAATGGCTCGTTTTTACCGACAAGTTTCTGTCGCTTGACAGGACAAAGTTTTATTATACGCTCATAGCTTATTGCTCGGACAACAAACTTACTGTGACGATGAACCGCATTTCTTACAGGTATGAAGACGGACGTGTTAAGAACGGCGGATACCTGTATAAAGCAGAAGAATGGATAAGCGACGAATATGCCATGAACCGCAAGAAAACGAAACTTTATCGTGGTTCAGCTAAATTCCGCCGCAAGACAATCGACCGAAAGGACGATTTGTTCAGTTCGATAAAAACAGCAGTATTGAAATAAATTATTGTAGATAACAAATTATTCCTGATGTATACAAGTCAAGACAACCCGACTGAGGAGAGAAGATTGGAACACAGACACGAAGAAAGGAAAGACCGGTATATTGTATTACGCAACATCCTGAACCTTATATTCATGGTTGGCGCAATAATAGGCGTGATTGTGTATTATAAATGGAGCCATGACACCGGTACGATTATAATACTCGTGTCTATGATATTCAAGATTGTCGAATGTGTTTTCCGTTTTATGAAATGAGACTAAGGTTACGCATCATTTTCTCTTTGTGCGTTTGTTTATTATACATACCGTCTGCAGCGCAAGATTACAACCAGCTTACCGACACAGGCGAATATACACAGGCAGGAAGCCGTAACACGCGTAGTGACTCTCTTGCGTCAGGCAACAAGGAGATACCCAAAGGACTTAAGGTGTGGACTGTTGACGAACGGTTCGGCGAGAGAATTGCAGCCGAGCCGGATACGATGCCGCACATGTACATGAACTCGATTTTCACCAGCGGATTACGTGGCGAATACAACACTTTGGGCAATCTCGGCTCGCCACGCATCAACAGAATATTCATCGACAGGACTGCGCCAAGCCAGTTCATGTTCATACAACCGTACGATTATTTCATAACACCTGTCGACCAGTTCCAATTTACCAATACGCTTTCTCCTATAACCAATATTTCATATAACACTTGCGGAGACCGCACAAACGGTGAAGACCACTTCAAAGCATTATTTGCTGTTAATGCGGGTAAACGTCTAGGTTTAGGATTTAAATTCGACTATATATACGGACGCGGATATTTTCAGAACCAAAGCACGTCACACTTCAACTACTCGATGTATGGTTCCTATCTCGGCGAGCGTTACAACGCACATTTACTAATATCGTTCAATCATGAGAAAGTCGCAGAGAATGGTGGAATAACCGATGACCAGTACATCACTCATCCAGAGACTTTTGAAGATAATTTCCGCGACAGCGAAATCCCGACAGTACTCCAGCAAAACTGGAACCGTAACGACAACCAGCACATCTTCTTCACCCAGAGGTACAGTTTGGGATTCCGTCGGAAGGTTAAAATGACCGAGGACGAAATAAGGGCAAAGAAGTTTGCCATTGAATCTCAGAAGGAAAACGAGGCACGCAAGTCGCGTGAGGAAGCAAGGAAAAAGGCTGCCCGTGACGGCCGTGATTTTGACGAAGACGCCTTCAATGAACGCAAAACATACGCCGGACGCCCCGACAACGCTGTCATTGCAGGTAACGAACCGGCTGACACCACAAAAACCGACAATGGCAGGATTTCTGTAGACAAAGCTGCGGCTGACAGCCTATTGCAAGCAAACAACAATCTTGGTAAGGAAAATGCCGATACGGCATGGATGAAGTACGAATATGTGCCTGTAACAAGTTTCATACACACCTTGAAATTTGATAATTATTCCCGTATATACCAGGCGTATGACACTCCTGAAAACTATTATGCTTCGACATTTCCTGTTGTAGGTGAACGTTTCGTTGGAGACTCGATTTACGACAAGACTACGCATTATTCTATTAAGAATACTTTTGCGATTGCATTACTTGAGGGTTTTAATAAATGGGCCAAAGCAGGATTGAGAGCCTTCGTAACTTCAGATTTAAGGCATTTCACCTTGCCTGATTCTGTTAAGTCTGAAAGTACATACAATGAACACAATCTAAGCGTAGGTGCCCAGTTAATTAAAACACAGGGCAACATGTTGCATTATAATCTGACTGCAGAAACATGGTTGTTAGGCGAGGATGCAGGACAATTGAAAATAGACGGTCGTGCAGACTTGAATTTCAGGCTGTTTAAAGATACGGTCACGCTTGCTGCTCGCGCATTCCTGCATAGGGTAAATCCAACGTTTTACTATCGCCACTATCATTCCAAGCATCTGTGGTGGGACAACAGCGGGCTTGACCAGGAAATACGTTCACACCTTGAGGGGGAGTTGTCGTTGAAGCGCACTCGGACAAAGCTTCGTGTAGCATACGACAACTTGCAAAATTATACATATTTTGCACAGAAATACAATATTACGGAAGATTTTGGTCGGACAGGAAATACCGTATCAGTAAGGCAAAACTCAAAGAACATGAGCCTTATAACTGTACAGTTGTCTCAAGATTTCAAGTTGGGGCCACTTAATTGGGAAAACGTATTAACTTACCAGAAATCGACCGATGAAGATGTACTGCCCGTGCCTACATTCAATGCTTATTCCAATCTCTATCTGCATTTCAGGATTGCTAAAGTGCTGACTGTCGACTTGGGTGGTGACCTACGTTATTTTACAAAATACAAGGCACCAGATTATAGTCCGGCGTTAGCCCAATATACGGTTCAAGATAATGGCCAGTCCAATGTCGAGATTGGCAATTATCCTATTGTGAATGTTTATGCGAACATGCATCTCAAGCATACGCGTTTCTTTGTGATGATGAGCCATATCAATTCTGGAAGCGGAGACAGATTCCTAACGCCGCATTATCCGATTAACGGAAGGATATTCAGGTTCGGCGTGTCTTGGAATTTCTTTAATTGACATATTGATATAAGGATGGACGGATTGTAATTGATTTGCATTAAAATAACATTGCGTTTGATATGTTTTTTCAACAGAAATTCTTACGGATGTTGCATTTTTTGTACATTTGCATTGTCGGCTTCTGAACCGTATTAAGGATGTATAATTTTTATAGTATGGTAAGAGTAATTAAAATACGCAAAGGTCTCGACATAAACCTGAGAGGCAAGGCGGATAAAGTAAAAACAAAGATTGAACTTAGCGAAGAAATCGGATTGTCGCCAATGTCGTTTCCTGGCTTGACTCCTAAAGTAACTGTCAAGGAAGGTGATCATGTCAAAGCAGGAGAACCGTTATTTGTTAACAAACGATGCCCGTCAGTTAGCTATGCTTCACCTGTCAGCGGTGTGATAACTAGAGTGAATAGGGGTGATAGGAGAAAAGTTCTGAATGTAGTTGTTGAACCTGACAAAATCCAGGAGTATGTGGATTTTGGAGTTAAGAATGTAGACACGTTATCTGGCAATGAAATTATCAATTCGTTATTGCAAGCTGGATTATTTGGTTATATTAACCAATTGCCATATGCAGTCAGCACAACTCCTGAAATATTACCAAAGGCTATATATGTAAGCGCATTGAGAGACAAGCCCCTAGCTGCTGATTTCGAATTCGAGCTCATTGGGAACGAACAACATTTCATCGCAGGATTAACTGCATTGTCTAAAATTGCCCAAACATATCTAGGTATCGGACGTGGACAAGGTTCCGAGTGCCTCAGACAGGCAAAAAATGTAGAAGTAAACATTTTTGACGGTCCATGTCCAGCAGGTAATGTTGGTGTTCAAATAAACAATACTAATCCAATAAACAAAGGTGATGTGGTATGGACAGTTGATCCGACCGCAGTAATATTTTTCGGAAGATTGTTTAATTCCGGAAAGGTTGATTTACACCGAACTATTGCGATTGTTGGAAGCGAAGTTGATAATCCGATGTATGCAGATGTTGTCATCGGTCAGAAAATTTCTTCAATCTTGTCAGGAAAGATATCATTTAATGACAAGCATATAAGAATAATTAATGGAAATGTTCTAACAGGACGCAAATGTTCATATAATGATTTTCTTGATGCACATGCATCTGAAATAACTGTCATTCCAGAAGGCGATGATGCCGATGAACTTTTAGGATGGATTAGACCCAGGTTATCGCAATACTCAGTAAATCGCAGCTATTTCAATTGGCTTACACATAAGAAAGATTATGTTCTAGATGCTCGTATTAAAGGAGGAGAACGCCACATGATAATGAGTGGAGAGTATGATAAGGTATTACCGATGAACATTTATGCTGAATATCTTGTGAAAGCTATAATTGCGGGAGATATTGATAAAATGGAAGCTCTAGGTATTTACGAGGTTTCACCTGAAGACTTTGCTTTACCTGAATTTGTAGATTCTTCAAAGTTGCCGTTACAGTCTATTATTCGCAACGGTTTGGACATGCTGCGTAAGGAGAATAGCTAAAAGCGTAATTAAAAATTTCGCGTTATGTTGAAAAAATATATTGATAAATTAAGACCCGCTTTTGAAAAAGACGGTAAGTTACATTGCTTCCATAGTGTATTTGAAGGTTTTGAAAGTTTCCTTTACGTGCCAAATACAACTTCGGAAACTGGAACAAACATTCACGATTCCATTGATTCAAAGCGAATAATGAGTATTGTCGTAATAGCTTTGCTTCCAGCATTGTTCTTTGGCATGTACAATATTGGTTGGCAAAATTATGCTGCGGCAGGGCGTCTGTCTGATGCCTCATTTTTCGAAATGTTTGCATATGGATTCTTAGCTGTACTTCCAAAGTTACTGGTAAGCTATATTGTTGGACTTGGAATAGAATTTGCCTGGGCGCAAATGAAGGGGGAAGAAATACAAGAAGGTTATCTCGTTAGCGGCATTTTGATTCCTATGATTATTCCAGTCGAATGTCCTTTATGGATATTAGCTTTAGCCGTGGCGTTTTCTGTCATCTTCGTTAAAGAGATATTTGGTGGAACTGGCATGAATATTTTTAATGTTGCAATTGCAGCGCGAGCATTCATGTTTTTCTCATATCCAACCGAAATGAGTGGCGCAAACGTATGGGTCGCCAAGGATTCTATTTTCGGATTGGGAAACACTTTGCCAGATACATTTACCCAAGCCACCCCACTTTCTCTTATCGGTAAAACATCTGACGCAGGATGTAGTCTTTCGGACATGTTACTGGGATTCATTCCCGGTTCAATCGGAGAGACAAGTGTTGTGGCAATAGGTATTGGAGCTGTAATATTATTAATTACGGGAATTGCCAGTTGGAAAATCATGCTAAGTGTATTTGCTGGAGGTGCAGTTACGGCAATAATGTTTAATGTAATGGGTGAAACACCTATATCGTGGTATGAACATCTATTTTTAGGAGGATTTTGTTTTGGCGCCGTGTTCATGGCAACTGATCCGGTAACATCGGCTCGTACAGAAACAGGAAAATACATTTATGGATTTCTTATCGGATTAATGACTATCGTGATACGTGTAATGAATCCTGGTTATCCAGAAGGGATGATGCTGGCAATCTTATTTATGAATATGTTTGCTCCGTTGATTGACTATTGTGTTGTGCAACTTAATATTTCTTCAAGAATGAAACGTGCAGTAAGGAAATAAATAAGTGGAGGATAAGAATATGAATAAGAGACCTAATACAAATTCAAATATTTATACGCTTGTTTATTCTGCTATTTTGGTAGTAATTGTAGCATTTTTACTGGCATTTGTATCAAGTTATTTAAAGCCTGCTCAGGATGTAAATATCGCATTGGATAAGAAGCGTCAGATATTGGCAGCACTGAATATCAGAAACTTGAGCGATGCGGAAACTGCTGCAAAGTATGACAAAATTGTAATGTATGATGACATAATAGACGCATCAAACAATGTAATAGCTAAAGGTTCACAAGGTGGTGAAAATACAGGTTTCAAGCTGAATAGTGCCGATTACAAAGCTGGGAAATTGGCCTTATATGTGTGCAAGGTAAATGGTGAAACTAAATACGTTGTTCCTGTTTATGGAATGGGATTGTGGGGACCGATTAGCGGATATATTGCAATTAATTATGACAAGAATACTATCTACGGCGCATACTTCACCCACGAAAGCGAAACTGCTGGTCTTGGAGCTGAAATAAAAGACAATGCTGCATGGCAGGAACAGTTTAAAGGTAAGAAGCTAACATTGCCAGGGCAAGAGGGAATAGCCTTGACTGTTGTGAAAAAAAACGAAGTAACCGACCCTGCAGTGCAATGTGACGCAGTAACAGGTGCAACACTTACTTCTGATGGAGTTAGCATGATGCTCAAAGATTGTTTAGGAAAATATCTTGAATTTTTGAAAGACAAATAATCAGGAGGTATCGATATGAATGAAAATAAAAATAACAAGGAAGTATTTGTAAAACCGCTAAATGCGGACAATCCTATTCTTGTACAAGTATTAGGTATTTGTTCGGCATTGGCTGTAACTTCACAGCTAAAACCGGCCATAGTCATGGGACTTGCCGTAACTATCATAACAGCATTCTCTAATTTGATAATTTCGATTATCCGTAATACGATCCCTAATCGTATCAGGATAATAGTGCAGCTGGTTGTTGTTGCAGCTCTGGTTACAATAGTAAGTCAGGTTTTGAAGGCTTTTGCTTACGATGTCAGTGTGCAACTCTCTGTATATGTTGGATTGATAATTACAAACTGCATACTTATGGGGCGCCTTGAAGCTTTTGCAATGACAAATAAGCCAGTTCCTAGTTTCATTGACGGATTATCAAACGGCTTAGGATATGCCATGATACTTGTAATTGTAGGTGCCATTAGAGAATTGTTAGGAAGGGGTACTCTTCTCGGCATCCAGATAATACCTGCAAGTTTATACGAATTAGGCTATATTAATAACGGTATGATGACAATGCCGGCAATGGCATTGATTCTTTTGGGCTGTGTGATATGGGTTCACAGGGCTTATTTGCACAAAGATTGATGTTTTGAATAAAATGGATTTATTATGGAACACATTATAAGTTTGTTTTTCAGGTCTATTTTTGTAGACAATATGATATTTGCGTTCTTTCTCGGCATGTGTTCGTTCCTTGCTGTTTCTAAGAATGTAAAAACATCATTAGGATTAGGGTTGGCTGTAACTTTCGTTCTCCTTATAACAGTGCCGGTAGATTATTTATTACAGGTTTATGTATTAGGACCGGACTGTCTTGTGAAGGGAGTAGACCTTTCATATTTAAGTTTTATACTTTTTATTGCGGTAATTGCTGGAATAACTCAACTTGTTGAAATGGTTGTCGAAAGGTTTTCGCCGTCACTATACTCATCTTTAGGTATATTTCTTCCACTTATTGCAGTTAATTGCGCCATTATGGGAGCATCACTATTCATGCAACAGAGAATAAATCTAGATCCTGCAAATTCTCAATATATAGGAAGCGTTTGGGATTCTGTCGCTTATGCAATAGGTAGTGGCATCGGATGGACTTTGGCGATAGTTGCTATGGGAGCAATACGTGAAAAAATGCAATACAGTGATATACCTCGCCCGCTGCAAGGTCTTGGAATAACATTTATTACGGTTGGTCTTATGGCAATGGCTATGATGTGTTTTTCCGGACTTAAAATATAAATTTTAGCTGAATAAATTCTTCGGTTTAATTATGCGAAATGCTATTAATAACAAGTAGAAATGTTACAATTCATATTAACAAGTATATGCGTCTTTTTGGCGGTAATTGTTTTTCTAGTGGTGATTTTACTCATTGCTAAAAGGTATTTGTCACCCAGTGGAAACGTTAACATTGAAATAAACGGAGAGAAAACCATATCAGTGCCGCAAGGCGCTTCCCTTATGAGTACTCTTACTGATAACGGCATTTTTTTACCGTCGGCATGTGGAGGAAAATCAAGTTGTGGACAATGCAAGGTGCAAGTACTTGAAGGCGGAGGTGAGATCCTAGACTCGGAACGTCCTCATTTTTCACGTAAGCAAATAAAAGATCATTGGCGATTAGGATGTCAATGTAAGGTGAAAGGTAACCTTAAGATTAAGGTGCCCGAAAGCGTTTTGGGAGTAAAGGAATGGGAATGTACAGTTATAAGTAATAAAAATGTTAGCTCTTTCATAAAAGAGTTTATTGTTGCCTTACCTCCTGGAGAACACATGGATTTCGTCCCTGGTTCGTATGCACAAATAAAAATACCAGCTTATTCTTCAATTGATTACGATAAGGATTTTGTAAAAGAAGACATAGGAAATAAATATATTGAAATGTGGAACAAGTATAATATGTTCTCCATTAAAGCTCACAATCCCGCACCTACGGTTAGGGCTTATTCCATGGCTAATTATCCAGCTGAAGGAGATAGGATAATGTTGACCGTTAGAATTGCTACGCCACCATTTAAACCAAGACCTCAGACTGGATTCCAAGACGTACCAACAGGTATTGCTTCATCTTATATTTTTAGTAGAAAACCGGGCGACAAGGTTATAATGAGCGGTCCATACGGTGATTTCCATCCAATATTCAACAGTAAGAAAGAGATGATATGGGTCGGAGGAGGTGCAGGCATGGCTCCATTGCGTTCACAGATAATGCACATGACAAAAACTCTTAATACACGTGACCGTGTGCTACATTATTTCTATGGAGCACGTTCATTGGCTGAAGTTTTTTATCTCAATGATTTCCTTGAATTAGAGAAAGAATTTGACAATTTCCATTTTCATCTTGCCCTCGACCGTCCTGATCCAGAGGCAGATAAAGCGGGAGTAAAATATACTGCAGGATTTGTACATCAGGTCATGTATGAAACATATCTGAAAAATGTCGATTCCCCTGAAGATATTGAGTATTACATGTGTGGCCCTGGTCCAATGAGTAATGCTGTTGTAAAGATGCTAGACAGTTTAGGCATTGAACCAGAATCCATAATGTACGATAACTTCGGTTAACACATGCTTCCGCCAGGCTTCACATTAATCCTACAAAAAAGTCGTTATGCACATAGCTATAATAGGAGGGGGAGCTGCAGGTTGCTTTGCAGCAATAAACATCAAGCGATTTATAACACAGGCTCGTGTAACCGTATATGAGAGCGGACACAAACCTTTAAGCAAAGTAGCTATAACTGGAGGTGGGCGATGTAATTTGACAAACTCGTTTAATGAAGTAAAAAGTACTGAGGCTGTATATCCGCGTGGGGCTCGGTTAATGAAGCGCCTTCTTAATGTATTCAGTCATGAAGATGTCTATAGATGGTTTGAAAATGAAGGTGTGAAACTAATTACGCAAGACGATCAATGCGTATTTCCACAGTCACAGAATGCTATGGAAATTGTCGATACTTTAAAGAGGCTTATGTATGACAATGGAGTAACTCTAAAAACTAGGCATCGCATAGCTAATATTGAAAAAAATGATAACGGTGCTTTTCGACTTACATTTACCGACAGTTCCATTAGTAGTTCTACCGCCGACATTGTGGTGGTAACAACAGGAGGAAGCCCAAAGGCATATGGATTGGATTTTCTTAATTCTTTTAATCTTGAAATTATTCCGCCCGTACCATCATTATTCAGTCTGTGCCTGCCCCATAGCGATATAACTAAATTGCAAGGCACAGTAGTAAAGAATGTTACATTAGGACTATGCGGAACCAAGATACGTGCAGTAGGTGCGCTATTGATAACACACTGGGGCATGAGTGGTCCTGCTATATTGCGTCTTTCATCTTATGCTGCTCGCCTGTTGCATGAACAAAATTACAAGGCTGACATGTCGGTTAATTGGATGGAGGGAATGAACGAAAGTCAGGTTGCAGAGTGTTTAGACTTGTTGGTCACAGGAAATAATAAGAAGATGTTGTCAAGCGTATATCCTGAACATCTTAACAGTAAACTTTGGGCACATCTGCTCAGGCAAGGCGGACTTAATCCATACATACGTTGGGCGGAACTTGGCAGTAAAGGACGCAACAAGCTCGTTGCTACATTGACAAACGATATATACCGAATTGACGGGAAAAACCGGTTTAAAGACGAATTTGTAACATGCGGAGGAGTTGCCTTGAGCAACATAAATATAAATACGCTAGAGAGCAAAAAACACGGTGGCCTGTATTTTGCAGGCGAAGTGTTAGACGTAGATGCAGTTACCGGTGGATTCAATCTTCAGGCTGCATGGACAATGGGATACGTTACTGCAAAGTCCATTGCTGATAATTACAGATAAAATAAGGATATTGGGTATAAACTTATTGACATAAAAATGAAGGAACACCGTCAATTGTGTTCCTTCATTTTTATTATACATTATAATTAAAGTACCTTTTTATAAAGCTCTATAATCTGTTCTTCAGTGACATCGCGAGGATTGCCAGGCGTACAAACGTCAGCAATAGCTTGTGCAGCAAGAGCAGCAATGTCGCACTCCTTTATGCCAAGTTCAGACAGATGCTGAGGTATGCCAACGCGAACTGCAAGAGCCTTAACGGCATCACATGCAGCCTGAGCAGCTTCTTCAGCTGTCATGCCTGTGGTGTCGACACCCATTGTTCGAGCAATAACTCCATATTTCTCTATGCAGCAAGGCATGTTGAATTCCATTATCGTAGGCAGAAGTAAGGCGTTTGCAACTCCGTGTGGAACATCAAACAGCGAACCCATAGGGTGAGCCATGCCATGAACAAGACCAAGACCGACGTTTGAGAAAGCCTGTGCGGCTATATACTGGGCCAGGGCCATGCCCTCACGGCCAACCGGATTCTGTGGTTCCTCGACGGCAATAGGCAGGTTTTCTGCTATCATCTTTATTGCCTGAAGCTCGTACATGTCAGACATAATCCAAGCGCCTTTGGTGATATAGCCTTCAATGGCATGTGTCAAGGCATCCATGCCAGTTGCTGCAGTGAGTCCTTTAGGCAGCGAATACATCAGCTCTGGATCGACAATGGCGACAGCAGGAATGTCGTTAGGGTCTACACAAACCATCTTCTTCTGGTTTTCCTCGTCTATTATTACATAATTTATTGTAACCTCCGCACCAGTTCCTGCTGTTGTAGGCAGTGCTATGATTGGCACAGACTTGTTCTTTGTAGGTGCGCATCCTTCGAGTGAAACTACATCGGCAAACTCGGGATTAGCAACAACAATGCCAATACCTTTGGCCGTGTCCATAGACGAGCCACCGCCGATGGCAATGATACAGTCGGCACCTGAAGCCTTAAATGCGTCAACGCCTTGTTTTACGTTTGTAACGGTCGGATTGGGCTTTATTTCACTGTATATGTCGTATGCAAATCCGGCCTCATCAAGAACGTCGGTAACCATCTTTGCTGTACCAACTTTCAACAGTCCTTTATCTGTTGCAACTAATGCCTTGTGAAGATTAAGACGCGCCAATACTTCCGGCAACTGCTTGCGTGCACCGGCTCCGAAGTAAGAAACTTCGTTGAGAATAAACCTGTTAATCATTTTTTTTGTAAAGAATATTGGTTAGTAATTAATAATCTCATTTGCAAAGTTACGAAATTTATTTTATTATTGCGTGTGATAATACATTAATAATTTCACATCACTGATTTTAACAAGGCAAACAGAAAGATTAACGGCAATATTAGCATAAGTCGTATAATATGCAACTGAATAAAAAGTGTCTGCCGCGAACAATGCCGGACAGACACTTACGGCCACATAGTGGCAGACTTACAACCTGATTATTTTGTAACAATGATGCCTCCTAAAGGCTGAATAGTCACTTTAAGCATGCCCTTAGAGCCAACCTTGACGGACTTAAGTGCAGACGTAGCATTTGCCTCACCTGTTTTCTTCTCGTTGTCGGCGTATATCTTCACTTTTTGTCCCGTAAACATGGGTAGACAAATGGTTAATGTCATAGACTTATCAGTGCCGTTGAGTCCGCCGACATACCAATCATTGCCGTGGCGGCGGGCTATAACTACATATTTTGTGGGGTAGCCGTCGATAAAACGCGTCTCGTCCCATGTTGTCGGAACAGCCTTCAGAAAGTCTTTCTCAAACTGTGGAAGCCCGTCTATATTGTCTGGCTGGACTGCAATGCATTGCATGCTGGCCTGATTGGTTATAGCCGTAGCCATCTCAAATACGTCTGTAGTACGACGGAAGTTGCCATTATCGGTTCCTTGTCCCATGCGGTGCTTCATTACCACTCCGCCCCAATCCATGCTTCCTATGGTATTGCGTGAGAAGGGATGCATTGTGAGTTCAAAACCTTCAAGGTCACAATGTTTCTGTTCAAAATAAAGATTCTCCGAAGCAAGCACAGCCTCGCTGCCTACATAATTGGGGTACATGCGCTCCCATCCGCGCGGAATAGTGCATCCGTGGAATATAACTTGCAACCCATAGCGATTGGCATCGCTCAATATATCTTCATAAAGGCGCATCGTTTCTTGCTTGTCACCACCGAAAAAGTCAACCTTTATACCTTTTACGCCTATGCTCTTCAGCCATTTCATCTCCTTCTCACGAGCTATTGCCGTATTCATGCAGTGGTGTGGAGTAGGCGGTGCATCGTTGGCAAAGCCGTTTGAGTTATACCATAGCAACAGGTTCACGCCTTTTGATTGTGCGTAACGGCTCAGTTCTGCCATGCGGTTGCGACCTATGTTTACGTCCCATCCTGCATCCACGAGCGTATACTCGTAGCCCATTTCGGCAGCAAGGTTTATGAATGCTACTTGGTCGTCATAGTTGATGGAATTGTCCTGCCACAACAGCCAGCTCCATGTATAGCGGCCGGGCTTATAATCTGTCGAGGCATCATACTTAGGCTCAACTAAATCAAATTGTACTGTTGTTTCGACTATCGGCTTCAGTGTCTTGCCAAACGTGATTGTGCGCCACGGAGTCGAACCAGGTATGGGAATGGCGGCAAACTCGCTTCCGAAACCGTTGTTCTCTCCTTTGTCAGGAAAAGCAATAATGTAACCCTTGCCGTCTACGTAATCGCTAAGATGCGAACCGCAATAGCCGGAGTCTACCCCGGTTTCGCTCACCAAGGCCCAACCGTCATTACCGATGCGGAAAAGACATGGGAAAGTATATCCATGACCGAATGCAGATTTGGCATTCATCGGCGCGTCGGCCGTATAGTCTTCCTCATAGCTCGGCTTGGTCCGTTTCCAGCCGGCCATAGGACCGTCTGTGGACAAAGGAATGTTGTAGTCCTACGTGGAAAATTAAAGCTACTTGCTTCTTTGTAAATCACGGTGCAACGGCAATCGCTGCCTTCAAGTGGCAACACCGTATAACGGTAGGCCACGTCGTTGTCTGATACACAGAACGTAACCTTCATCATTTTACCGTCTTCTTTCTTGAATACCACGTCGAGCTTGTTTGCAACATAATGAACGAAGGACGTTTTTGTCCTCGTTATCTCGTATTCCTTGTCTATCGTTTTTTTCTCCGTACTTATTATTGAAAGTCCGGAAGTAAAGTCGGCAACATCGGTTTTAAGTCCCAAAGCAGATTTATCGAGCACGGCCATTCCATCGTAACAAATTTCATATCCTGGTACTCCGTCGTCATCAGATACACTTACAACCAGTTTCCCATCTGGCGACTTTACATTTACCTTGGCAGCGTACACACCCAAAGATGTAATCATGGCAATTGATAAAATAAAGAATTTTTTCATTTTTACTTAATATTGTTATTTCATATCAGTCATAATTTAGCTTTATCCAGTTCCATTTCGGCCTTTGGTTCTGTATTTCATTACGTCATAACACATATCCACAGAGACTGGCCATGTTAACCTTACTTAGAAGCATATGTGGTGATTTGACTCTACAAAATTAAAAAAATATCCGTAAACTATAATTAAATTATAATAGCCTATTTTAATTAAAATAATTTCATGCATGCTTAACTGAAAAAGAATTCGCTAGTATTGACACGCTGACGACAAAAAGTAAAAATGGATATAATATTCCGCCGTTATGTAAAAGGTGACCTTTTACCTTACCAGAGGTAAGCTTTTACAAAGCAAGATATTACCTTTTGGTCTGTAAAAGATAAGCTTTTGCAAAACCTTGATTCTCAGGATGGTTATTAACCACACATTCACCAAAATTTGTATGGCCTGCCCCAGACTAACGGCACTTACCGAGTATGGCAAAATATTTTGAATGGATATTCAGTTTATTTATTCATTATTCATTTAATATGACTTAAATCTAGCAGACAAAGGGCCTTGCTGTGTTTTGCAAAATTAATTATTTTTTATATTTCTTTCTAAAATATGCAAGTTTTTCACCTGTTTGTTTAATTTTTTTAGCGAATAAATTTGCCAATACAATCATTTTTAGTACTTTTGCAAAAAATAAGCCGTGCTACGTTTTTGTATACATACGTTTTCCGGTTTTTATTATACATGTATTTTAATTTAATGAAAAATAAGTTTGCTGGTGGGTAAGGCTATTAGTATATTGATAACTGTTTTGACTCTTTTTGTGGCATGTGACATAAAGTTGAAGCCATTTGAAGATGAAGGAAGCGAACATCGTATCGAGGTATGTCGGTACGATCGTTTGGAAAGCCAGTATCTTACTACCGGAGATTTTTCCGCCTTGCAGCAAATGAACATGGATTATCCTATCGAAACGCGCACCCTGCTTGAAGACGTTTTGAGAATAGGCGAGGTTAACGATCCACAGATTAGTCACAAGTTTCTGGCATTTTTTCAAGATTCAATACTACAGACCTTGGTTTCAGATGCAGAGTCGCAATATGCCAATATGGATGACATTAACGACCAATTAAATAGTGCCTTCGAAAAGCTGAAAAAACATATACCAGAAATGCCAATTCCGGTTGTTTATGCCCAAATAAGTGCATTGGACCAGAGTATCGTCATAGGCAATCATACAATAGGGATATCATTGGACAAATACCTGGGTAAAGACTATCCTCTTTATAAGAAGTATTATTTGCCCTCACAAAGGGAGAGCATGTCTCGCGAATACATTGTTCCCGAATGTTTGAGCTTTTACTTGTTGAGCCTTTATCCGATGCATGATTTCGAGTATAAGTCACAATTGGAGCGAGACCTCCACATTGGCAAGATCATGTGGGTTTGCAACGTTGCTTTGGAGAAAAAATTCTTTAAGTCACGATACGTAAGTGCTGTGAACAAATATATGAATAAGGAAAAGAATATGGATATAGAAAAACTTCTTAAGAATAATGATTATACAAAATTAATCAAGATAATTAGCAAGAAGAGAAATTAATTACTGTAAATGAAGTTTTATCATCAGGCAACAATATAACGTAGTATTCAGCGTTATTATAAAACAATGGGAAAAAATTTATCGACATTATGCTTATTAGTAGCATTCACGTTGTTTGCTGCTTGTACTGATGATGATTCATTCAGCCTGTCCCCATCCAACGTATTGACGTTCTCGATGGATACGGTTAGAATGGATACTGTTTTTTCAACCGTTCCTACATCTACACGTTCGTTTTGGGTATATAACAAATCTGGCGATGGCATACGTTGCACAAGCGTCAGACTGGCAAATGGCAACCAAACGGGTTTCAGGGTTAATGTTGATGGAGAGTATCTAAGTCCGACTGCAGGATACCAAGTACAAAACGTTGAAATCAGGAATAAGGACAGCATACGCGTGTTTGTCGAGCTTACTTCACCCACAAACGGTAAGGACGGACCTCAGTTAATTGAAGACAATCTTGTGTTCACTTTAGAAAGCGGTGTCGAACAACGGATTAACCTTAACGCTTATACTTGGGATGCACAATTAATGAGAAATGTTGTGATAAGTAGTGACTCGACAATAGGAGGAGGTACAAAACCAATTGTAATTTATGGCGGATTGAGAGTTGACAGTTTGGCAACTTTACACATAACTGCCGGCACAACGCTTTATTTCCATTCGGACACTGGCATAAATGTATACGGCCGTTTGGTCTCCGAAGGCGCCGCAGACAATAATATCATATTAAGGGGTGACCGTACGGACAAGATGTTTGATTATTTACCGTACGACATGGTAAGCGGACAGTGGAAAGGAATTGTGTTCCACAGTTCTTCTTATGATAATGTAATAAATTATACAGACATCCACAGTACGTTTGACGGAATTGTGTGTGATTCTTCAGATGTATCAAAAATGAAGTTGCAGCTATTCAACAGCACCGTGCATAATTGTCAAGGGTATGGTTTGAAGACTGTAAGTTGCAAGGTCGATGTAAGAAACTGCCAGATTACCAATACTTTGCAAGACTGTGTTGCAATATTAGGTGGTAATGTGAATCTAACACATTGCACAATAGCACAATTTTATCCATTCGATTCAAACAGGGGGGTGGCACTTAGGTACGCAAACCATTCAGATGATGTAAAACTCCCGCTTGAACGTATGGACTGTGTCAACACAATTGTAACAGGCTACGGCGAAGACATGGTTATGGGAGACAACTGCACAGTGGAAGGTGATACCACCATGTTTAATTACCGTTTCATTAATTCGATACTCCGCACTGCCAAGGTTGAGGATGATGAAAACATAATGGGAGTTATATGGGAAGACGTTAAAGATACGGCAACGGTATTAGGCGAGAAGAATTTCCGTATGGTTGACATCGACATGCAAAGATACGACTTTCATCTTGACTCTTTGTCGTATGCTATAAATAAGGCTGACATTGAGCAGTCTCTACCTTTGGACAGGGACGGGAACACACGTGACGAATTACCTGACATCGGGTGTTATGAATTCATAAAAGAAGAATGAACATATAAATTGAACAAGCATGAAAAACATAACTATCAAGGCTGACATAAGTTCGTTAACATATGAAGAACTGTCAGAACAGGCCAAAACATTGATTGACGCAGCCAAAGATGCTACGTCAAATTCATATTCACCTTATTCTAATTTCAGTGTCGGTGCGGCATTGAGATTGGAAGACGGAACAATAATCAAAGGCGCCAACCAGGAGAATGCAGCTTTTTCAGTCACCATGTGTGCTGAACGTTCGGCAATATTCAACGCCCAATCAAATTATCCGCAACAAGCGATAACACATTTAGCCATCGCAGCTAAAAATTCAAATGGTTTTGTAAAAGAACCAGTTTCCCCGTGTGGCTCATGCCGGCAAGCAATATTGGAAATGGAATATCGTTATAAGCGGAACATTAAGATTTACCTCTACGGCGATAATGAAATCTACGTCATAAATACAATTAAGGACATTTTACCGCTTTCGTTTGTCGACGACTCCATGCGTTGATTATCATCTTCCACAAATTTTACGGTATTGGCAATATTCGCAAACTGCCTTATCGCTGGTCGGATAAAATGGTTGGGTTGGTTCTAATATTTCAGATACAATGTCTGTTATATGCCGACTGAAGTCTTCTTCGTATTTTTCAACGTCATCAACAATATCTTTACCTATCATTATTGTTGGATCATAATCGTCATCAGACGAATGCTGTATGAACAATAGTGCGGGGCTAACCGGCAATTGCTCAGGATTGTATTTTTTGTCATGCCTTATTATTATGGCATATAGCATTGTCTGCAAAAAATAGTCTGCATGGGCTTCACGAACTGTCGGCATATGGAAAATTTCATCCACGCTGTTAATCTTTTTAGTAGGATAACGTCCTGTCTTATAGTCAATAACACGTATTCTCTCCAGCCCTGTATTATTGTCGTATATCTGGTCAAGACGGTCAATCCGTCCACCAATACCTATATTACGTATACCGGCACTCGTGTGAATCGTCAGTTCCTGGTATACTGAAGACTCTATGTCTTTAATCTTAAACGGAGCAAGTTGCTTGTCTATTGCAAGCAGTCGGTGCAGATATTTTATTATTACTTCCCTGTTAATCAGTTGCAGGCCATTGTACTCAACCCGTTTACCGCTGTTTTTGGCATTAAATGCAATTTCTGCAAAAACTTCGTCGACAATGCGTTCAACAAATTCCTTATGCTCCAATGCGTATGATATATTCTTTTTATCAACAGTCCCATCGCTATTACTAAGTTTTGAATATAGAATTTCCGATGATTGGTGGAATATATTACCAAAAATTCTGTTAGTCATTTCTTCTAAATCATCATCTTCTGCTTCTGTTATTTGTACGATGTTGTTATAATAGAATTGTAACGGACAGCGCATGTAACGGTTGATGGAAGTAGGGGAGATATTCTTAATTGAATTCAATGCATTTAGAATCTTGCCGTTTTTTACAATATCTCCAGCTTTAGTGAATATATGCTTTTGGCTAGCTTGTAGTGAAACGCGTTTAATTTTTATTCCACTTTCTATCATTAATTGTAACATGAAACGGCTCATTTCTCCCTTCGAACCATTTTCTGTCGAACTGTTATAGGTTATCGTCACGTCAGACGCACGCTGTATTAGATTGTAAAAATAATATGCGTATATTGCAACCTTATTGTCGATTGTAGTTAGTTCGTTGGCTTTTCTCACGGAATATGGAATGAATGACGAGTCATTTATTCCTTTAGGCATGTTTCCTTCATTACATGATAAAATCAGTACATGCTCAAAGTCAATATTCCGTGTTTCAAGAATTCCCATGATTTGTATTCCTGATATTGGTTCACCATGAAAAGGAATTGTAGTCGAGTTAACAAGTTGGACAACAAGTCTTTGCAATGTTACAATATCAACGTCCAGGTCTCCTGACTTAATAAGGCTGTTGATTCTGTTACACAATGTGTACATCCTGAAAATTGACTCTTGCGTAAGCGGGTCGCCATCGTGTCCTTTCATGTTATGCGCAATAATTCCGAGTAAATCGATAATCCACAGTATTATCAATTTGCCGTCAATATTATTCTTAAAAAGAACAGACGTGCCTTCGTCAACTGCAAGAGTTTGTGGTTTAACATTGTAAATCTTTTCAGACTTTATTTTATCTATGAGAAATTTGAATCTGTCTGTTACGAATTGAGCATATGGATGTGACAATATTTGTAATATGTAATTTGCCTTAAATACATCCTTTCCGGATGAATAGCCAATCATTCTAAGCTCAAATAATTGTAACACGAATGATGAAACTTGTGTCTGAAATAATGGGAATCCGGTAGTTATGTTTACATTATCCACTTCTTCAGGTATGCAATGAATAACAGACGGAAGAAGGGATTCGTCGCATAAGACAATGGCCGTATTACGACCATCTTCATATCTACGATTTTCTTTCAGCCAATTATTGACATATCTGGCTTGAATATTTTCTGTTGAGGCCCTGACAAAAGTGATTTTTTTTTCTTGCTTGAAATTATCGTATATTTCATCTTTATCCAAATCAAGTTCATTTGGAAATGTTTTTATGTAATGTGAAATATATCGACCAGCTTCATTTGAGGCTGTTGAAAAGTTTTTATTCAGGTAATATTTGTCAAAATCCCAATAAAAACGAGCTTTGCCTTCATGCATCAATCGCATGAAAAGTTTTTGCTCTACTTTCTGTATGACATTAAAACCGACAAACAGATATGTGTCATAATGAAATTTTATTGACTGATCTGTAGCCACATCACGATACAACATGCCTTCATAGGCTATGTTTTGTTTACGTAGGTTTGAACGGAAATCATGGTAGATGTCGCCTAAATGGCACCATAATTGTAGAAAGCGTTGCTTTAAAAGTGAATCCTTGTTTTCGGTAAAATTGCTGAAAAATTTGCGTAATATCTCTTTTTGCCCGTCGTCCAGATAAGTAAGATCATCAAGCTCGCGCAAATCCTTGATATTATTAAAAACTTGCATGGCATCGGCCATGTTTTTGTCAATATCATCAAAATCTGCAAGGAGAAGCTGTCCCCAACAAAAAAAATGGTCTAATGGCTCATCTGTCTTTGTACATGACGTAAAACTCTTGTGAATTTCACATATTAGTTTTATAGGATCACCGACTACTAATTTTGAATGATTTCTGAAAAACTCACTAATTGTAATATATGATGGCGACCATATTGCATGTCGTGCCTTTCGTGCAAGTATCTCATTAAGAAATAATGAAGCACGTTTGTTTGGAAAAACAACAGCAATGCGCGATAAATCAGTGCCGTATTTTTTTATTATGTCTTCAGCAACATACTCAAGGAATTTTTTCATTTATCCATCACTTTATTGACTACATCTTTTATCACATTCGGGAAATGTTTTTGCTCAAGCAAGTGTATCTTTGATTCAATATCTTCAACTGAATCATGTTGCGTCAGATTTATTTTAAACTGAGCAATAATTTCTCC
Organism: Prevotella sp. CAG:1058; assembly: GCA_000433175.1. GTDB lineage: Bacteria > Bacteroidota > Bacteroidia > Bacteroidales > Bacteroidaceae > Prevotella. The sequence continues at coordinate 22,639 of HF986626.1, read as the reverse complement.
ACCATCACAAATGTTATTGACAAAATGGATGGTTATACCTGTCTCTGTTTCTCCAGCAGCCTTTACAGCTTCATGTACATGATGGCCATACATTCCTTTACCTCCAAACTTTGGCAATAATGAAGGGTGGATATTTATTACCTTATTATAATACTTGTTAATGATGAATTCTGGAACAATTAACATAAATCCGGCCAATACGATAAAATCTATACTAAACTTTTGCAATATTGGCAAAATTATATGCTCGTCATTTATTTCGCTTTTTGACAATACTTTACATGTAACTCCGTATTTTGCAGCACGTTTTAAAGCATAAGCGTCTTGACGATTGCTTATAACAAGACTGATGTTAATATCATTATCATCTTGAAAATATTTTATTATGTTCTCACAGTTTGTGCCATTGCCTGACACGAATACAGCAATGTTGGTCATAATATTAAAGCTAATTATTCAATAAGTCAAATTTATTCAAATATCATCAGAATCAAAATCTTCGTCAAAACCATCTTCGAACCCAAACTTTGCTGGTTCGATAAAGGCATCCAAACTGCGTCGTTCCTTTTTTGTAGGACGTCCTGTACCGCGTGCCCTGTTAACAAATCCGCTTATACGACTCATTTCCAGCATTTCATATTGTTTGGCATCGGTCACGTTTTCATAAATTTGCGGGATCAATTTAGCCCCTACACGCTGCTCAATACATTGTAACACTTTGAAAGAATAGGTAATAGGCGGTTTCTTTACACAAATTGTTTCACCTGATTTTATCATGTGTGACGGTTTTACATTCACACCATTTATTGTAATTCTGCCGTTTTTGCACGCATTAGCCGCGATTGAACGCGTTTTAAAAATACGCGCAGCCCACAACCATTTATCTATTCTTGCCGTGTCAATTGCCATTCTTTTGTTTACTATTAAATTTATTCATCGTAATATTAATACCAGCCAATACGAAACTTTTTATCATCTCTATTGCCGTATCAATGCTCGGTGTTAGTTCTTTCATGTCATTGTCATCATACTTACCCAAAACCCAATCCACTTGCATGCCTTTAGGAAAATCGTTGCCTATACCAACACGCAATCTTGCATATTGCTGGGTTCCTATGACACTTTGTATATTTCCAAGACCATTATGTCCGCCATTACTTCCCTTACCTTTTAACCTTAACGCACCTAATGGCAATGATAAATCGTCAACGACAACCAGCAGTCTTTCTACATCAATATTTTCCTTATTCATCCAATATCTAACGGCATTGCCACTAAGATTCATATAAGTTGTGGGTTTTAGCAGAAATACCTTACGCCCCTTGATACTGGTTTCAGCAATATATCCATATCGACGATCCTCAAAAACAATATTGGACGCTTTAGCAAAAGCGTCCAATACCATAAATCCTGTATTGTGGCGGGTACCGGTGTATTCGTCACCAGGATTTCCCAAACCAACAATCAAAAATTTCTCCATCTATATTTAATTGATGAAAGCATTATTCAGCATTATCACTATTTGCGGCTGCAGCAGACTTACGTGTAGCCTTGATTGAACATACAACAACGTCTTTGCTAGTAGCCAATTCAAGTCCGTCAAAATGCAAATCGCCAACCTTTATGCTCTTACCAATTTTCAATGCTGTGACATCTATATCCAAGTGCTCAGGAATGTCTTGGTATTTTGCAGTTACATTAAGCTTTCTTACAGAAAGATTCATACGTCCACCGTCACGCACACCTTGTGCAAGTCCTGTCAATTTTACAGGTATGCCAATCGTAATAGGCTTCTGGTCATTTACTTCATAAAAATCTATATGGAGCAAAGCGTCTGTTACAGGATGGAACTGAAGCTCTTTCATTATCGAAGTATGGTTGACACCATCGATAACCAAATTAATTACATAAATGTGAGGAGTGTAAACGATTTTACGCAACTCATTCATTGGTACTGTAAAAGACACAGCCTGAGGCTTTCCGTTCTCATCTTTCAATTCACCATAAAGGTTACATGGTATGAGACCTTCTTTTCTCAACTCTTTAGATGCTTTCTTTCCAGTTTCCTTTCTGGTTTGTCCAATAACATTAATTTCTTTCATAAATGTGTTACTCTAAAATTAAGTTTTAAGTTTTGCTTAATTTACCATCACACGAGAATAATATTCACGATGTGTTTGGAAAACGGTGCAAAATTATCATTTTTTATTTTAACCCGCAAATATTAATAAAAAAAACAGATAATAATAAGGCGTTTTCTTGCAGATATTCTTAATTTTACATACATTTGCATCGTAAAATGTGGAAATATACATATTAAGGATGATCAACAGGGAATTAATAAGGATTAAGATAGTCCAGTTAACCTATGCATACTATCAAAATGGGAATCGTAATTTAGATGTAGCAGAGAAAGAATTGTTATTTAGTCTTTCAAAGGCTTATCATCTTTACCATTATTTATTAGCTTTAATCGTAGCAGTCACAAAAGAAGCTCGTAAATATTATGAGCTTGAGTTGTCTAAAGCGAAACGAGAAGGTAAACCATTCCCTTCAAATAAGTTTATCGACAATAAATTTGCAATACAGCTAGAAGGGAATAAACAGCTATGTGAATTTATTTCAAGTCAGAAACAGACATGGGATGATGATGTGGAATTTGTCAGAAAGCTTTATACGCAAATTGCACAAAGTAGGATATACCTTGACTATATGGAAAGCGATGATAGCTCTTATGAGTCAGACCGTGAGTTATGGCGTAAACTGTATAAGGCGTTTATCATGGAAAATGACGAGCTTGACAGCGTCCTTGAAGAAAAAAGTTTATATTGGAATGATGATAAGGATATTGTTGATACATTTGTATTGAAAACAATTAAACGTTTCGATGCAGGAAATAATGATGAGCAAGAATTGCTTCCTGAGTACAAGGACGAAGAAGATAAAGACTTTGCTAGAAAATTATTCCGTGCAACGATTTTAAATGCAGACCAATACCAACGTTACATGAGTGAGACATCACGTAATTGGGACTTTTCCCGACTCGCTTATATGGATGTTGTAATTATGCAGATTGCAATGGCTGAAATGCTAACATTCCCCAACATTCCCATTAATGTAACAATTAATGAATACGTTGATCTAGCAAAAATATACAGTACGCCTAAGAGTTCAGGCTATATTAACGGAATGCTTGACAGTATAGCACGTTATCTTATAAGTACAGGAGTATTATTAAAACCGATAAGTGAAAAACCTAAGAAGAAATAAATACTAATCATAATTGAAAAAATCAGAACATGAGTACAACTATTCTTTTAGCATCTCAACAAGCAGCCCAGGGAGGTAGCGGAACATTTTTAATTTTAATGATTGCCATATTTGTAATAATGTGGTTTTTCATGATACGTCCTCAACAAAAGAGACAGAAGGAAATTAAGAAATTCCAAAATAGTCTTCAAGAAGGCACAAATGTTGTAACAGGAGGTGGAATATATGGTGTTGTTAAGAAAATAGATTTAACAACAAATATCGTCGATATCGAAATTTCGAAAGGGGTTGTAATCCGAGTAGATAAAAATTACGTGTTCGCAGATGTAGCATCTAATATGGGAGCTGCAAATGCCCAAGCAAAATAAATGAACGAATCGAATTTGTTTCAGATTTTCAAAGCTGTCAGGAACTTTCTATTCGGTTGGATGAATAGAGAGTTTCTGATTTTCTTGTTTTTTTTATTGCTCAGTGGAACATTTTGGTTGTTAATGGCGTTAAATGAGACATATGAACGCGAAGTAGAAGTTCCAGTGCAGCTTGTTGAAATCCCTAAAAATATTGTATTAACAAGTGATACTACAACAAATGTCCGTGTCATGGTTCACGATAAGGGCTTCTCATTGTTAGCATATCTGTATGGTAATAAGATACATGCAATCAATGTCAAGTTTAGTAGTTTTGCCCAAAAGACCGGAGTAGGTACAATCTCGTCAGCAGAGTTGCAAAAGATGATATATAAACAACTCTTCAGTTCTTCACGAATTGTCAGCATTAAGCCTGATAAATTCGAATTTTATTTTAATTATGGTTTACGTAAGCACGTGCCTGTAAAATTGTCCGGTAGGATAACTCCCGGTCCAAGCTACTATTTATCAAAGATATCATTTTCTCCTGATTCTGTAGAAATTTATGCAAGCCGTGAGATTTTAGATAGCATAAAATATGTAACAACCGAAAGGTTGAATATTCTGAATTTAACAGATACATTAGTAAGGCAAGTTGTCCTCAATAAAATAAAGGGAGTTAAATATGTTCCGGAAGTTGTCAATGTTTCAATTTGCCCGGATATTCTGACAGAAGAAAAGTTCGAAGTACCGATAATAGCAGAAAACATGCCTGCAGGCAAAATATTAAGGACGTTCCCAACTCGTGTAACAGTAACATTCACAGTCGGAGCAAGTCTATTTCGTTCTATACGTCCAGAAGGTTTCAAAGTTGTGGCTGATTTCAATGAAGTAATGAATAACCCTTCGGATAAATGTAATATCTATCTACGTTCGGTCCCACATGGCGTGCGAAATGCTCGTATTAACGTCAATCAAGTGGATTATTTGATCGAAGAACAATGATAAATACGTATTATTATGAAGATTGCTATAACAGGAGGTATAGGAAGCGGCAAAAGTTATGTTTGCAGATTATTGGAAAAACGTGGCTTTTCAATTTACGACTGCGATAATGCAGCTAAACAGATTATCGCATCATCTGCAGAAATCCAAACTAAGCTGAAGAATGTCGTTGGTGAAAATTTATATGATGGTAAAACCTTAAATAAGGCTGTCTTATCACAATTCCTCCTTGCAAGTGAAACAAACACTCAGAAGATAAACAACATAATACATCCGGCTGTTGCAACTGATTTTATAAAATCAAAAATGTGTTGGATGGAATGTGCCATATTGTTCTCCAGTGGATTTGACAAACTTGTTGATAAAGTTATATGTATTACAGCACCTATTGAAGTAAGATTGGAACGAATAATTAATCGTGACGGAATATCTAAACATAAAGCTTTAGAATGGATTGACAAGCAGATGCCACAAGAAAATGTAATGGCACTTAGTGATTTCGTGATAATAAATGATGGCATAACAAACCTCGATAATCAAATAGACAAGGTTTTGGCCTCGTTGGACATTGATACCCATTAATTAAAACATAAATAATTTCTAACTGTAATAAATTTATAGTAAAAATGGAACAGACAATTCTTTCTATTTCAGGTAAGCCTGGACTTTACAAACTTGTTTCAAGAGGTAAGACTAATCTAATTGTTGAAAAAGTTGATGAGACTCACAAGCGTCTTCCTGTTTTTGCAAGTGACAGTGTAACCAGCTTGAATGACATAGCAATCTATACAGAGTCAGAAGATATACCGTTGACAAAGGTCTTAGCAAATCTTTATAAAAAAGAAGAAGGGAAACAGACTTCATTGAATTATAAGAAATGCGACACCAAAGAATTACGCAGCTATTTTGCGGAAATCCTACCTGATTTTGACCGTGAGCGTGTACATGATAGTGATATTAAGAAACTTCTGCAATGGTACGACATATTGGTAAATAACGGTATAACGGACTTTACTGACCCTGCTGATAATAGCGAAGGGGACAATGAACAAAAAGGATAGATATAAATTTGTGCTAGGGTATTTCCAAAATGAAATGCCTGTAGTTACAACAGAGCTTGAGTATGGCAGCGTCTTTCAACTACTAGTCGCTGTCATACTTAGTGCACAGTGTACGGACAAGAGGGTTAATATTGTTACTCCTGCGTTATTCGAACGTTACCCAGACGCAAAATCAATGGCCGAATCTGAGCCCGACGAAGTATATGAATATATAAAAAGCATATCATATCCTAACTCAAAAGCTCGTCATTTGACAGAAATGTCACGCATATTAGTTGAAAAATACAACAGTGAAGTCCCGAAAACATTTGAGGAGTTACTGAAACTGCCTGGAGTTGGGCGTAAAACAGCGAATGTAATACAGGCTGTGGCATATGGTCGTTCTGCAATAGCTGTCGACACGCATGTGTTCCGCGTAAGCCACAGACTTGGACTGGTATCAAAAAATAGTGACACTCCTTTGAAAGTCGAGAATGAGTTGATGAAAAACATTCCGGAACAATTAGTGTCAGACGCTCATCATTGGCTTCTGTTACATGGCCGCTACGTTTGTACGAGCCGTACTCCACACTGTGAAAAATGTCCGTTTGATAAATTCTGTCCTAAAATATTTGACGGTTCAAAACTATCATGATTGTCGGTTAATAAACATACATAAATATGCAAGCCAAAAGGATTCTTAGTTTTTTAGATGGAATTAAGAAACAAAACAGCCGTGAATGGTTTACAGAACATAAAGAAGAGTATAACGCTGTTAGGGCTGATTTTGAAGAAGGCATTAGTGCCGCCATACTACGTATATCCGAATTTGATTCTTCCGTAAAACATCTTACTGTAAAGGATACAACATACAGGTTTTATCGTGACACGCGTTTCTCCACGGACAAGTCTCCTTACAAGACCTATCTAGGGGCATACATAGCCGCACATGGGAAAAAGGCCTTTCATGGCGGATATTACATACATCTCGAGCCTGGGCATTGTCTTGTTTCTTGTGGTAATTATTGGCTACCGACTAATATTCTTACATCTTGCAGAAACGAGATAATGGCAAACATTGACCAATGGAGGAAAATAGTTGAAAGCAAGACTTTCGTAGAAACGTTTGGACATCCTGGTGGAAACAATTGGGACTCGCCGAAAGGATTTGGTCTTGAAAGTTTAAAGACTGCACCATCAGGTTTTCCGAGGGATTATGAGTTTATACAATATATCCGTATGAAGGATTATTGTTGTTGGAAAGCTGTGCCGGATTCATTCTTTGAGGGAGACAAATGGCTTGATGATATGAGCGAAATATTAAAAATCGGCAAACCTATGATGGATTTTATTAATTCGGTTATAGATGATTATGAATAATAATAAAAAAATCCTGTTGCAGAATGATAATGTAACAGGATTTTTCTTATCTTTGCCACGGATAAATACGTAGTAGTGAATAATTTAATACTCCGTGCTACTTTATCTTCTTAATAAAGATAATTTGTTTAACTAAAATCTTAATTACTATGAAAATCGGTATTCCAAAAGAGATTAAGAACAATGAGAATCGTGTAGGAATGACGCCAGCTGGTGTATCTGAATTAATAAAACACGGACATAGTGTCTATGTACAAAAGACCGCAGGCGAGGGTAGTGGTTTTACTGATGATATGTATTTAAGTGTTGGAGCCCAAATACTGCCAAGCATAGAAGACGTTTATGCTACTGCCGACATGATAATCAAAGTGAAAGAACCTATATCTCCCGAATATCCACTTATCCGTAAAGGGCAGCTGGTGTTTACATATTTCCATTTTGCATGCAGTCGTGAGCTGACCGAAGCAATGGTAAAAAGCGGAGGCGTATGCCTTGCATACGAAACGGTACAGCTAGCTGACGGATCGTTACCATTGCTTGTTCCTATGAGCGAAATTGCCGGACGAATGGCAACAATTAATGGTACATATTATTTGCAAAAGACCAAAGGAGGCAAAGGAAAATTGATATGTGGTGTGCCTGGCGTAATGCCGACAAAGGTCGTAGTAATCGGTGGTGGTATTGTAGGTCAGGCGGCAGCCCGTATGGCTGCTGGAATGGGAGCTGATGTCGTAATTGCCGACATATCGTTACCGCTGCTTCACGAACTATCAATAAATATGCCGGCTAATGTAAACACCTTGTATTCATCAGCACAAAATATAGGGAAGGAAATTAAGGACGCAGATATTATCATAGGTGCCGTGCTCGTTCCCGGAGACAAGGCTCCCAAACTTATTACTCGCGAGATGCTTAAGACGATGGAACCGGGAACTATTTTGGTTGACGTCGCAATAGACCAGGGCGGATGTTTTGAGACTTCACATCCGACAACACACAGCGAACCTACTTACGAAGTCGATGGAATCGTTCATTACGCTGTCGCAAACATACCAGGCGCAGTCCCCAACACCTCGACAACAGCCTTGACCAACGCCACATTAAAATATGCCATAGCTTTGGCAGACAAAGGTTGGCGTGAAGCATGCCGCGAGAATCAGGCATTATATAAAGGACTGAACATCGTCGAAGGAAAAATAACCTATAAAGCTGTAGCCGATGTATTCAATATGCCATATGAGCCTATAAGTCTTTGATTTATATTAATATTTAAGGAACGAATAATGTAAATTTCGTGCTTTAACACAATAAGACCGCCCCTCAAGTAATTTATAACCACTTACGAATGGATCATAATTTACTTGAAGGGCGGTTAATTATATTAGTAATTAATCATAATCTCCAATAAAAACCGACCATTTTTATTATTTTCATAATATAGCCACAAAACTCTAACATTATTAAGCTTCCAATTGAAGAATTAATCGATAGAAATTCATTGAAAACCGTATCAAATGCGACAGGTAACCTTTCAGCTTACAAAAAACAACCTATCAGGAGACAAGAGGCATCCTTTCGCACATTAAAAAGTAATCTCTTGAAACTCATAAGAATCATGGTTGAAATATTTGAGCTATTAATATTTATAACAATCTGATAATAAGCAATATAAAATTAATTATTCAATATAATATTTATTGCGACCCAACTTAATATTTTATTCCAGTAACCTTAAATTAACAAGCATCAAAATTATCATGTGATAAATCAGTTTTATATTATAAAAAAGTAACAAGCCCTATCTGTCAAGTACCTTTATTCATCTACCTGAAAATCATAACGCCCCATCATTTATGACCATAATTCGAATAAAAAATAATTGAACTGCCGTTAAATAAGTGTATAGGTGACTTATTTTAATATTATTTAGTCTCAAAATTTAGTCCAAAACTCCATAAAGTAGTATTTTTGCGCTTAAATTCAAAAAGTGGAATAATAAATTAGAAGAATTATGGCAGAATCAATAGATATCCGTGAACTGAATATCTTGATAGAGCAGAAGAGTGCGTTCGTTTCAAACCTGACATTGGGAATGAACCGCGTCATTGTTGGTCAGAAGCATTTGGTCGATACATTGCTCATAGGACTTTTAAGTGACGGCCACATCCTTCTCGAAGGTGTACCAGGGTTGGCAAAAACTTTAGCGATAAAAACACTTGCGCAACTTGTAGATGCAAAATATAGCAGGATTCAGTTTACTCCCGACTTGTTGCCGGCTGACGTAACCGGTACTATGATTTACTCGCAGAAAGATGAGAAATTCCAGGTAAAGAAAGGACCGGTCTTCGCAAATTTTGTTTTAGCTGACGAGATCAACCGTGCGCCAGCAAAAGTGCAGAGTGCCCTGCTTGAAGCGATGCAGGAACACCAAGTCACGATAGGCAGTGAAACTTTTGACCTGCCACGACCGTTCCTTGTAATGGCAACCCAAAACCCGATCGAGCAGGAAGGTACATATCCGCTGCCTGAAGCACAGGTTGACCGTTTCATGTTGAAAGTAATAATTGACTACCCGACTCTTGAAGAGGAAAAACTCATCATACGTGAGAACTTGCAAGGATCGCTACCAGAAGTTGTGCCTGTAATAACAGCCGATGAAATCATAACTGCACGCGAAGTAGTCAGAAAAGTGTATATCGACGAAAAAATTGAGCAATATATTGCCGATTTGGTCTTTGCAACGCGCTATCCCGAACGTTACGGCCTGGCACAGCTTAAAGACCTTATAACATTCGGCGGAAGTCCTCGTGCCAGCATCAACCTGGCAAAAGCATCACGGGCATACGCATTCATCAAACGCCGCGGATATGTGATCCCCGAAGATGTACGCGCTGTGGCTCATGACGTTCTCCGCCACAGAATAGGCCTCTCATACGAGGCTGAAGCAACAAACGTTACGAGTGAAGAGATTGTTAGTGACATTATAAATAAGGTGGAGGTTCCTTAATGGATACCCAGGAAATACTGAAAAAGGTTCGCAAAATCGAGATAAAAGCCCGGGGACTGAGTAACAACATCTTCGCGGGGCAATACCATTCTGCGTTTAAAGGACGTGGAATGGCATTCAGCGAAGTGCGTGAATACCAGTATGGAGACGACATAAGGGATATCGACTGGAACGTATCGGCCCGTTTCCACAAACCATACGTCAAAGTGTATGAAGAGGAGCGCGAGCTGACAGTGATGTTGCTCATTGACGTGAGTGGCTCTCTTGACGTCGGGACACAGAATGCGACCAAACGCGAAGTGGCAACTGAAATAGCTGCAACGCTGGCTTTCAGTGCCATTCAGAACAACGATAAGATAGGGGTTGTATTTTTCTCAGACAAGATTGAAAAATACATACCGCCTAAGAAAGGACGCAAGCATATCTTGTTCATTATACGCGAAATGTTGGATTTTCATCCGGAGAGCCGGAAGACTGACGTAAAAATGGCCGTGGAGTTCTTAACAGGTGCATTGAAGCGCAGATGTACGGCTTTTCTAATGAGTGATTTCTATACTAAAAATGATTTTGCCGACGCCCTTACGATATGCAACCGCAAGCATGACGTTGTAGCCGTACAGGTCTACGACCCACGCGCAGAGTCGCTTCCAAATGTTGGACTGATGAAGGTCCTTGATGCCGAAACAGGTCATGAGATGTATATAGACACAAGCGACAAGAGGCTCCGCAACGCACACCATGCATATTGGTTGAACAGGCAAAAGACACTTGCAAGTGTATTCAACAAGAGCAATGTTGACAACGTGTCCATTGCTACCAACCAGGATTACGTGAAGGCGTTGATGCAATTATTTGCCATGAGAAGTTAAGGTGTTATCCTGAACTGATAAAACCTAAGGTTGATTAAGTGAATGAAGCGACAGTGCAAAATTTAAAATAATTGAATTGCACACACATAAATAACAATGAGAAGGATTATTTGCATAATATCACTTATAACATGCGTTTTATGCTTGCAGGCTCAAGTTTTTGTCGAATCGAAAATAGATTCGATTGAAATTTTGATCGGTGAGCAGACAAATGTAACTCTAAGCGTTACGGCGAAGAAGGGCGCCAACGTCAAAATGCCAGAATACGAGCCGTCGCAATATATTACGCCGGGGGTGGAAGTCCTGCAAAATACAGATGCTGACACTTCCAAACTGGATAACGGACTTGTTAAGATTACAAAAAGATACACGTTGACATCGTTCGATGAAAACCTTTATTATCTTCCACCAATGAAGGTTAAAGTCGATGGCAAGGAATATAAAAGTAAAAGCCTGGCATTGAAAGTGTTGACAGTACCTGTTGATACGTTGCATCCTGAAAAATTCTATCCGCCTAAAGGTGTACAGAACAACCCCTTCGAGTGGAGCGAATGGGAATCTATATTTTGGTTGAGCGTTGTATGGGTATTAATGTGTGTTTTAACATATTACCTGTGGACAAGACTGAAAGAGAATAAGCCTGTGATAGTTAAAATACGCATGGTTAAAAAGTTGCCTCCTCACCAAAAGGCATTAAAGGAAATTGAACAGATCAAGGAAAATAAAATGTCAGTATCTGAAGACCAAAAGACATATTACACTCTTCTTACTGACGTAATAAGGAAATATATAAAAGCAAGGTTTGGATTCAATGCCATGGAAATGACTAGTTCGGAAATCATTACACGCCTGCAACAAGAGGCGGATAAAAACATGATAGACGAACTGAAAGAACTATTCATGACTGCAGATTTGGTTAAATTCGCAAAATATTCCACACTGATAAACGAGAATGATGCAAATCTCGTCAACGCCGTTGAGTTCATTAATACGACAAAACTGGAAAACCAACCAACAATCGAGCGTGTTGAACCAGATCTGACAGAAGCCGATAAGATGAAAATGCGTTCGCGCACTATGTTGAAAGGTACGGTAATCGCACTGTCAGTCATCGGCGTCGTGCTCTTTGCTTATGTTGTATACCAGGCGTATTTGCTGATATAGAAGATTTTAGACTATGGAATTTGCCAATAAAGAATATTTTCTGTTACTGTTATTGTTAATACCTTATTTTATATGGTATCTACTATACAGGAAGAAAAGCGAGCCGACAATAAAGATGAGCGATACTTTCGCTTACCAGTACGCCCCGCGTAGTTTGCGCGTACGTCTTATGTGGCTGCCGGCATTTTTGCGTGTAGTAACGTTTGTACTTGTTGTCATAATACTTGCACGTCCGCAAACATATAATAGTTGGGGTAAACGTACGGTCGAAGGCATAGACATTATGTTGGCCATGGACGTTTCAACGAGTATGCTTGCCGAAGATTTGAAACCAAATAGAATAGAAGCTGCTAAAAGTGTAGCATCTGAATTTATCTCTGGCAGACCCGATGATAATATTGGATTGACAATCTTTGCGGGTGAGGCATTTACCCAATGCCCGATGACAACCGACCATAACTCGCTTATTAATTTGCTGCTAAACGTCAGGACGGATATTGCTGCAAGAGGACTTATCGAGGACGGAACTGCGATAGGAATGGGGCTAGCCAATGCCGTAGGACGCCTGAAAGACAGTAAGACAAAAAGCAAGGTTGTAATCTTATTGACGGATGGTAGTAATAATATGGGAGACATATCACCATTAACAGCCGCTAATATAGCCAAAAGCTTTGGAATACGCGTATACACTATTGCAATTGGAAGCAAGACGATGGCTCCTTATCCGATGCAAGTTGGTGGCACGACACAATATGTAAACATGCGTGCAGACATAGATATAGAAACTTTAAGCGAAATAGCATCAACAGCTGGTGGGCATTTCTACCGTGCAACGAATACAGCGGAATTGAAAAAGATTTATGATGACATAGACAAATTGGAAAAAACAAAAATGGATGTAAAGAAATTCTCTAAGCGTTATGACGCATATCAGCCATTTGCTTTAGCTGCATTTATAACGATGTTGCTCGAGATAATTCTTAAACTTGTCGTGTTCCGTAGAATACCATAATATATTAGAATAAACATAAGATAGTATGTTCAGATTTGAAGACCCTGCATATCTGTATTTGCTTATAATAGTTCCAATCCTTATTGCCATAAGGATGTTGGGACTAAAAAAGCGCAAGCAGCAGCTTAAGAAATTTGGTGATGTCCAATTATTACAAGCACTCATGCCTGATGTTTCAAAAACAAGGAATGAAGCCAAGTTTTGGTTAACCATAGTAGCTGTGGCACTGCTGATTGTAATATTGGCACGTCCTCAGATGGGTACGAAAATAAATCAGGAACAACGTCAGGGTATAGAGGTAATTTTGGCATTAGACATCAGTAACTCCATGAAGGCTGAAGACGTAGTTCCTTCTCGATTGGATAAGAGCAAAATGCTGATTGAAAACCTTGTTGACAATTTTACAAATGACAAGGTTGGTCTTATTGTTTTTGCTGGTGATGCCTTTGTACAATTACCGATAACAAGCGACTATGTATCGGCTAAAATGTTTCTACAAAACATAGAACCATCACTCATCGCAGCCCAAGGAACAAATTTAAGTGATGCAATAGAGCTTAGTTCAAAAAGTTTCACCAAACAAGAAAACATCGGACGTGCAATAATCGTAATAACAGATGGAGAGGATCATGAAGGTGGTGCGATAGAAGCAGCTAAAAAAGCTAAGAAAGAAGGAATGAGGGTATTCGTCTTGGGAGTTGGCTCGCCAAAAGGTTCACCAATACCAAACGTAGACGGTGGCTATATGAAAGACAGAAGCGGTCAGGAAGTAATGTCTGCCTTAAACGAAAGTATGTGTAAACAAGTGGCAGAAGCTGGCGGTGGAGCGTATATCCATGTAGACAATACTAATATTGCACAAAAACAGTTAGACAACGAGATCGCTAAATTGCAAAAAGGCGAAATCATGAATGCTGTTTACAGTGAATACGACGAACAATTCCAAGCTGTAGGAATATTGCTGATTATAGTATTGGTTATTGAAGCTTTAATATTGGAGACTAAAAGTCCTTTATTTAAAAAGATAAAACTCTTTAAATAAATTTCTGATAAGATGAGATTAGGAAACACTAAGCATATAATATTTACAATGTTATTTCTGTGCATAGCAATAATTGCAGATGCGCAGACGGATCGTCAATTTGTACGTTATGGCAACCGTATGTTTGGCAAGCAGCAATATGACAAAGCTGAAATTCAATATAGGAAAGCAGTATCAAAGAATCCATCAAATCCACAGGCAATATATAATTTAGGATGTGCTTTGATGATGCAGAATAAAGATTCTGCTGCAATCGTACAATATCAAAAAGCAGCGAAATTAGAAAAGAACAAAATACGTTTGGCGAGTGTATATCATAATATTGGTGTAATTTGCCAAAATCACCAAATGTATGGTGATGCAATAAAAGCTTACGAACAATCGCTACGTAATAATCCAAAAGATAACGAAACACGCTATAATCTAGCACTATGCAAGAAATTGCAAAAAAACAATAAGGACAATAAAAACAAAGATAATAACAATAAGAAGAATGAAGACAATAAGTCGCAAAACAATAAAGATAAAAACAACGATAAGGAAAAAGGGCAAAATAAGCAGCAACAACCTAAAGAGCAGATAAGCAAAGAAAATGCTGAACAGCTTATAAATGCAGCTATTCAAAATGAAAAAATGACTCAGCAACGTTTGAAAAAAGCAATGCAAAAGCCTGATTCACGAAAGAGTAGCGAAAAGAATTGGTAAATAACTCATTGGGGAATGTTAGGTATGAAACGATTTTATATCCTTTTACATCTTATGTTGGCATGGGTGACATTTGCTCATGCTCAGAGGTTTGTCGTAAATGTGCCGTCACAAGTCTCTGTTGGCGAAAATTTCAGACTTACATATACAGTAAACACACAAAATGCAAAAGACTTTAGAATAGGGAATATTCCTGAAGAATTGGAAATAATAACGGGGCCTTATACGTCATCGCAATCAAGCTTCCAAATGGTGAACGGTCACACAAGCAGCACATCTTCTATAACTTACACATTCATCTTGTGTGCATCTAAAAACGGAGTCTTTACTATTCCACCTGCACATATTAATGTAAACGGTAAACGCATGTCATCCAAGGCGGCGAGAGTAAAAGTTACCGGAGAGAGTCAAAATAACGGAGGTGCACCACGGATGCATGATGAATCAGATAACCAACCTCACCTTCGCGACGCTGGTACACCAATAAACGGTCGTGACTTGTTTATTAAAGTGAGTGCTAATAAACGTCGTGTTCATGAACAAGAGCCTGTATTATTAACATATAAGGTGTACACCCTTGTCGATTTAACACAACTTGAAGGTAAGATGCCAGACTTAACTGGTTTCCATACACAAGAAATTCCGTTACCTCAACAAAAATCCTTTCACATTGAACGTGTAAATGGCAGGCCATATCGTTGTGTAACTTGGAGCCAGTACGTAATGTATCCTCAGATGACAGGAAAACTAGAAATTCCAAGCATTACATTTAATGGCACAGTCATACAACAAAATAGAAATGTTGATCCTTTTGAGGCATTTTTAAATGGAGGTTCTGGATATATAGAAGTAAAACGTGCGATTAAAGCTCCAGGAATGACAATCCAAGTCGACCCATTGCCCAAGCGGCCTGCAAACTTTTCAGGTGGAGTAGGTAAATTTAATATAAGTGCACAAATTAATAAGAATGAAGTAAAGGCAAATGATCCTATTACTGTTCGTGTTGTTGTTGGAGGTATTGGCAATTTAAAATTAATAAAGCAACCTATAATCAGATTTCCTAAGGACTTTGACAAATATGATGCTAAGATAACAGATAAGACCAAACTTACCACAAATGGAGTTGAAGGAAATATGATATATGATTTCCTAGCAGTTCCGCGAAATCAAGGCAAATATGTTATTCCTGCAGTTGAATTTGTGTATTACGATATTGAAGCCAACGCTTATAAAACGATTAAGACACAATCGTTCAACTTGGATGTTGCAAAAGGAAATGGGAGTGTTAATACGTCAATAGACTATAGCAGCCTGAAAGATAAAGACATACATTCAATAAAAGAAGGGAATTATGATATTCAGGACGTTCATAACATTTTCTATGGTTCTGCTTCATATTGGACTATTTTGTCCATCTTGTTCATCTTATTCGTTGGAATACTTCTTGTTTTCCGCAAACGTGCAATAGATAATGCTGATGTCACTAAATTAAAGATTAAAAAAGCTAATCGTGTTGCAACAAGACGTTTGAGATATGCAAGTACATTGATGTTAAGAAACGAGCATGATCAATTTTACGATGAA
This sequence comes from Prevotella sp. CAG:1058, assembly GCA_000433175.1. Lineage (GTDB taxonomy): Bacteria > Bacteroidota > Bacteroidia > Bacteroidales > Bacteroidaceae > Prevotella. The sequence goes on along the minus strand of HF986626.1, from coordinate 6,214 downwards.
GTTCTCAAAGCTTTATGGGGTTATGTCGGAGACAAGTTAAACATTAACGTTGAAGAACTGTCAAAAGAAAATATTGCAGAAAAACTTGCTCAAAAAAATGTAGATGAAAAGACAATAGCAATGTTCATACAGGCTGTTGACGAATGTGAATACAACCGTTACGCTCCAGGAGACGTCAAAGGTAATATGAATCAAACATTTGAAGCTGCAATGACAGCAATAATAAAGATAGAAGACGTGTTGAAAGGAATAAAAAAGGGCAAGAGAAATTTTATTTTTATTGCCATCATATTTATATGTCTCCCACTTTCCGCTAATGCAATAACAAAGAAAAACGCGGATGACGAATACAAGAAAGGCAACTATCAACAAGCAATCAGAGACTATGAAGAATTGTTGAAACAAGGCCCTAGTGCTGACTTGTATTTTAATCTCGGGAACTCATATTACCGTACAGATAATATTACAAGAGCTGTGCTGAACTATGAACGTGCATTATTACTTTCACCTGGTGATGAGGACATAAGGTTTAATTTACAAATGGCGCGTTCAAAAACCATTGACAAGATAACTCCTAAATCTGAAATGTTTTTTGTAACATGGTACAAATCACTAGTTAATTTTACAAGTGTGGACGGTTGGGCACGTACTGCAATAATCAGTATTGCCATAGCACTTCTTCTCATACTCTGTTATTTGTTTGGCAATAAAGTATTGTTAAGAAAGTTGGGCTTCTACGGTGCTGTAATATTTGTATTTCTTTTTATTTTAAGTAATATTTTTGCATACGAACAAAAATGCATATTGACACGGAATACAGGTGCTATCGTTGTTTCACCTTCAGCTTCTTTAAAAAAGACACCTGTAGCGAACAGTGAATACAGCACTATCATTCATGAAGGAACAAAAATTGAGATAGTAGACGATACGATGAAAGATTGGAAACTTGTGAAGTTAGAAGACGGACGGGAGGGTTGGATTTTGACATCACAAATTGAACGAATATAAAAACCTATTTAGAAAAAAATATAGGATTGGATAATGCATACGTTAATCGAGATAGACAGGAATCTTCTTGTATTTTTTAATGGAAGCGACTCTTTGTTTTTAGATAACCTTGTCGTGACACTCACTTCAGGGTTAACATGGATTCCACTATATCTTTCTCTTTTGTATATAGTAATAAAGAATAACGAAACGATGAAGCAAATAATGCTTGTCATCGGTTGCGTATGTTTGTGCATGCTGATATCAGACGGTGTTGTTGATTTCATTGTCAAACCTATGGTCGGCCGTTTACGTCCGACCCATGACCCTGCAATAAAATATTCACTCGACGTTGTCAATAATATCAGGGAAAACCAATTCAGTTTCTTTTCCGCTCATGCTTCAAATACATTTTGCATAGCTGTTTTTTTTTCGTTGTTGGTACGCAACTGCAAGTTCGTCGTGGCGATGATTATATGGTCCTTACTTAATTGCTGGACACGTCTGTATCTAGGAGTCCATTATCCAAGCGATATTTTAGTAGGTATATTATGGGGCGGATTTGTAGGAGCGTTTGTGTATTACATTTACATAAAATCCTATTTACACATACACTCGGATTTTAATTACATATCATCAAAATACACATCCACGGGTTATAACCAAATGGACATTGATATAGTATTATCTGTTTTAGTGGTAACATTATTATATGCAATAATTAAGTCGTTGATATTTTAATACATCTTGTTTTTCATATATGGACACAAAACATATTCAAATTAAAGATTATAATTACGATTTACCTGAAGAGAATATAGCCAAATTCCCGATAGCTCAGCGTGACCATAGCAAGCTTCTGATATACGATAAGGGGAACGTGTCTGAAGACAAGTTCTTCAATATAGCAAAATATTTGCCAAAAGGAGCGTTGATGATATTCAACAATACTCGTGTTATCCAAGCCCGTATACACTTTAGGAAAGAAACCGGTGCTTTGATTGAGGTTTTTTTACTTGAGCCAACACGACCATCAGACTATGAATTGATGTTCCAAACTACCCACGAGTGTTCATGGCTTTGCTTGGTTGGAAATTTGAAAAAATGGAAAGACAGTTCACTGAAACGCACATTCAATATAAATGGACAAAACGTTACGCTTACTGCCACCAGGCGAGAAGAGCATGGTACAAGTCATTGGATTGACTTTTCATGGGATAATGAAGAAATAACATTTACTGATATCCTTGAGAATGTCGGAGAATTGCCAATTCCACCATATTTGAATAGAGAAACGCAAGAGAGCGATAAAGTCACATATCAAACCGTTTATGCAAAAATTAAAGGTAGCGTTGCTGCTCCGACTGCAGGACTGCATTTTACCGATGAAGTGTTATGTTCAATTGATAAACAAGGAATTGAACGTGAAGAGCTGACATTGCACGTAGGTGCCGGAACATTCAAACCTGTTAAAAGTGAAGAAATTTCCGGACACGACATGCACACCGAATACATAAGCGTGCGCCGTGACACAATAAAAAAACTAATACAGCATAACGCATGCGCAATTGCAGTTGGCACTACTTGTGTACGCACTTTGGAAAGCTTATATTATGTCGGAGTACGTTTAGGCATTAATCCCAATGCAACGGAAGAACAACTTCATATAAACCAATGGGAACCTTACGACACATGCCCGGAGCTTTCTCCCGTTGAAGCCTTACAGAACATAATAGATTATCTTGACAGAAACGAAATAAATACGTTCCATGGCAGTACACAAATAATAATAGCACCAGGTTATAAATATAAAATAGTCAAGATGCTCGTAACAAACTTCCATCAGCCACAAAGCACGTTGCTATTACTTGTCAGCGCTTTTGTAAATGGAGATTGGCGTAAGATATATGACTATGCGCTGTCACACAAATTCCGCTTCTTAAGCTACGGAGACAGTTCGCTGCTAATCCCGTAAACTTAATTGTAAATCAGTTTGGTAAATATTCAAGAATATGAAAATAGGAGATAAAGTCAGATTTTTAAGTGAAACTGGTGGTGGCATTGTTGCCGGCTTCCAAGACAAGAATATTGTTTTAGTTGAAGACGAAGACGGTTTTCAAATTCCAGTACGCATTAACGACGTTGTCGTTGTCGACACAGATGATTATAACATAAAAATAGCATCAGAGCCAGCACCCAAAAAGGTTGAGGAAGATTACGACCCGGCCGACAGGCCTGTCACCTTCAAAGCCGAACCGGAAGAGCGCAAAGGGGGAGACGCCTTGGCAGTATATCTTGCATTTGTGCCGATTGACAGTAAAGAGTTGACAAAATCCAAGTTTGAGACTTATCTGGTAAACGACAGTAATTATTATATTAACTACACATACCTTTCAGCTGAAAGTGCAGGTTGGAACCTTAGGTCTGCCGGTGAAATTGAGCCTAACACTAAGTTGTTCATCGAAGAGTTCGACCACGAGGCATTGAATGAAATTGAGCGTGTAGCTGTGCAATTAATAGCTTATAAACGTAAAAAAACATTTATAATAAAGCCGGCAGTTGATGTGCAAATACGTATTGATACTGTAAAATTCTACAAACTACATACGTTCCAAGTCAACGATTTCTTTGAGCAAACGGCTTTAATATACCCGGTAATCGAAAACGACAAGCCTGTGCTTCCGCTTGTCATTGATGCTAAGAAGCTAAAACAGGAAATGGCACGCAAAGTTTCCGACGACAATAAAAGAAACTTGCATCAACCAGCAAGAAAGCCACATTCAAAAGACGAACCGGTAGTTGTCGATTTACATGCAAGCGAACTTCTTGAAACGACAGCAGGAATGTCTGCGACAGACATACTAAATCATCAGCTCGACGTATTCCGCAAGACAATTGATGAATATAAGAATAAAATAGGGACGAAGCTGATATTCATACATGGTAAAGGTGAAGGCGTGCTCCGCCATGCCATAATACATGAGCTTAACTACCGATACAAGAAATATCCTTATCAGGACGCATCATTCCAGGAATATGGCTATGGCGCCACGCAAATTACAATAAAATAGTTTAGATTATCAGAATCAGTAAGTTATAATAAACGGATATATGCAAAACGGATTCGTAAAAGTTGCAGCCGCAGTACCAGCGGTCAAAGTAGCTGATTGTGAATACAATACGCTGCAAATTGAGAATATCATAGCACAGGCTGAAGGTAAAGGTGTGGAAATCATCGTTTTCCCGGAACTTTGCATTACTGGTTACTCGTGCCAAGACTTGTTCCGCCAATCGTTGTTGCTTGAACAAGTTGAAGCATCAATGCTGATGTTGCTTGACTTTACAAGAAACCTTGACATAATCAGCATTGTAGGCTTGCCTGTAGTAGTAGGCGACATGCTCCTTAATTGTGCGGCGGTTATCCAAAAAGGCGATTTACTGGGACTTATACCTAAAACGTATTTACCTAATTACAGCGAGTTTTACGAGAAGCGTTGGTTTGCTTCATCACAAGACCTACAACCGACTGAAATCCGTTTTGCTGGTAATAAGATTCTTGTGACACCTCAGCCGACACTGTTCAAGACGTGTGACGGTGTATTATTTGGCATTGAAATATGCGAGGACGTATGGGCACCTGCACCACCGAGCAACAGACTGGCACTTGCAGGTGCAGACATGACATTCAACCTTTCAGCAAGCGACGAACTAATAGGCAAACACAAATATTTGAAGAGCCTGCTTTCACAGCAAAGCGCACGTACGATTTCAGGTTACATTTACAGCGGATGCGGCTTCGGAGAAAGTTCGCAAGACGTGGTTTACACTGGAAATGCCTTCATTTATGAAAACGGACAATTGCTCGCCGAAGGCGAACGCTTCAGTTTCAAGCCACAGGTAATTATATCACAAATTGACATAGAGAAACTGAGAAGTGAACGCCGTAACAACAGTACATACGTAAATGCACAGCGTGAACACAATGCACGAATAGTAAACGCACACACAACAGTCGCCCAGCGTGACTTCGAACTAATCAGGGATGTTGACCCCCATCCATTTATTCCTGGACAGGAAGATATGGGAACAAGTTGTAACGAGATATTCTCAATACAGGTGGCAGGTTTGGCCAAACGTCTTGTACACACAAACTGTAAAACAGTAGTCTTAGGTATAAGCGGCGGCCTAGACAGCACACTTGCCTTGCTCGTATGCGTTAAGACATTCGATAAACTTGGATGGTCCCGAAAAGGCATAGTCGGAGTTACCATGCCGGGATTCGGTACAACAAACAGGACTCACAACAATGCCGTGACGTTGATGGAAAGCCTTGGCGTTACAATCCGTGAAGTAAGCATATCTGCCGCTGTTGAACAGCATTTCAAAGATATCGGGCATGACATGTCTGTACACGATGTTACGTACGAAAACAGCCAGGCACGCGAACGTACGCAGATACTAATGGACTTGGGCAACCAACTTGGCGGTCTTGTCATAGGTACAGGCGACCTGTCAGAATTAGCGCTAGGGTGGGCCACATATAACGGAGACCACATGAGCATGTATGGGGTTAATGCAGGCATACCAAAAACATTGATCAGGCATCTTGTCCAGTATGTTGCAGAAAGTGTTGATGACACGTCACGTGAAACACTCCTAGACATTATAGATACCCCTGTAAGTCCAGAGCTAATCCCCGCAGACGAAGACGGTAATATACGACAAAAGACAGAAGAACTTGTAGGCCCATACGAACTACACGACTTTTTCTTGTACTACGTCCTACGTTTTGGATTCAGGCCTTTAAAAATATTCATGTTGGCAAGCAAAGCTTTCAACGGCAACAATAACGGAACTACTTTTTATGATGATGCAACAATAAAGAAGTGGCTCACTATCTTCTTGCGACGTTTCTTCAGCCAGCAGTTTAAACGCTCATGCCTACCGGATGGTCCCAAGGTCGGCAGCGTAAGCCTTAGCCCGAGAGGAGACTGGCGTATGCCAAGCGATGCATCGTCAACATTATGGCTTAAAGAATGCGAACAAATTCCTGTTTAAATTGAGGGACAAACACTGTTGACAGTCACAATATATAACGAAAATAATGCATTTAAATAACTAAGTTGTAAAAGATAACCTTTTGAACGCTAAAAGATTATCTTTTACATGCCAAAAGGCGTCCTTTCGCATTGCGAAAGGACGCCTTTTGTCTTTTCCTGAAATAGGT
>HF986625.1 GCA_000433175.1 Prevotella sp. CAG:1058 | reverse complement strand
TTTGTGCTTGCAAAAGGCCGTGTTTTGCGTTGTAATTAGCCGTGTTTTGCACGCTAATTAACCGTGTTTTGCAGCGTAATCAGCCGTGTTTTATAATCAGGCCGGTTTATTGGTTGCCGTGGGGTTGTGGTCTGCGGTTACACAGTGTTCTGCCTTACAGGCTGTATTTGGTTTTTTATCTTTAAATAAGATATTGCTGCTCGGCAGAGGCAAATCAAAAAACTTTGTTGTTTTTATTTGGCTTTGCCCTCGCCTGTTGTTATCTTTAAATAAGATATTGCTGCTCGGCAGAGGCAAATCAAAAAATGTTGTTTTTTGTTTGGCTTTGCTCTCGCCTGTTGCTATCTTTGAATAAGATATTGCGGCTCGGCAGAGGCAAATCAAAAAATGTTGTTTTTTTATTTGGCTTTGCTCTCGCCTGTTGCTATCTTTGTAGCAGAAATGATCTGGATTATGAAACACACAACGGGTAAACATTATAAGGAGCAGGGCACGGAGGGGAGATGTGCCAACGCGTCACGCAATATGGTAGTCTGTCTTTTGCTGTTTGTTGCAGGACTGCTTATGCTCGGAGGTGGCGTCTACGGACTTGTGTCGCTGTCGAAGGCTTCTGACTCTTTTGGCCACGCCAGGGGCGTGATAGACAGGCTAAGCTCGAGACGGGAATACCGGCACAGGAAGATACGCACGCGCTGGGAGATGCGCATAAGCTATGAAACCGAACGCTACGGCAAGACGTATGTATCGGAGAAACGTTATCTGCCGTTCCGCAGTGATGGCGACAGCATCGAGGTGTTATACAATCCGGGCAACCCCTACGACGTGCGTATTCCGGGCGACGAGCGCTGCGTATGGTTTACGCTGCTGGGCGTAGGACTGTTGTGCCTGTCGGGCGGATGGCTTATGC
>HF986624.1 GCA_000433175.1 Prevotella sp. CAG:1058 | reverse complement strand
TAAGAAGTTTATAAAACTACATGTCATACCTGTCACCTTACCACCGAAGGTGGAGTGAAAAGTGAAAAGTGAAGAGTGAAGAATCCAATTGACACTATTAAGTGAAAAGAGAAAAGTGAAAAGAGAAAAATCCAAATGCACTTGTCATATGTTTTCACCTGGTTTAGCGTGTTCACTGTTAAACTAATTCACTTGTTAAGCATATTCACCTGTTAAGCCTGTTTCACTTTTGGCAAGGTTCTCTTTATTGCGGAGGGTTAAGCGGAGGATTGAGTTCGTATATTTCTGATTCTGTTATTGTGTTTGTTATTTGTTGTCCTGTTTGGGACAGATTCCCATTTACATGTTATGGGTTTTGTATATTTGCAGTGTTTGATTACGCTTGTGCTAATTATCTAAAACCAGTCAAATATGGATTACATAATATCGACAAACATTTCAAGGGGTTTTTACAGACGGCGCCGCCGCAGGTATGCACACATGAGGAATTGCAGGGCTACGCATGAGGACATGCCTGCCGGCTGTTGTATGGTTTCGTCAAAGCAGGTTGCCGACCGTAAGGCCGCGTGTCATGCTCTCCCACGAGTGGTGGGCCACGGTCATGGTCAGCGGGAAAGGAATGTCGAGCATCCGGCCTATCTTCTTCAGGTTTCGGTTTATGTTATGCAGGGTGGCGCAGTGCTGCTTCCACTGTTCGTGCGGGTCGGACGAAGTGATTACCGGGAAGAGATACTGTGTATCGGGACGGGCGTGGCGGTCGACTATCTCCTGAAGGATGGGCTCCCACAAGAGGGTGACTTCCCTACCGGTGGACTTGGGGCGATAGACGAGGTGGCCGTCGCGTATGTTGTCCTTTGTAAGATGGAAGATGTCGCCGCCGGTCATGCCGTGGGTGAAGACAGAAAAGAGGAAGATGTCGCGGGCGAACGACAGCGAAGGATGAAGCGAGCCGAGGTCGAGGCCGCGCAGGCGCTTTATCTCGTCGAGCGTAAGGCCGTTACGCTCCTTCTTCCTGCGATAGCTTACATTGATGTCCTTAAACGGATGACGCTCCTTTGTCAGACCTTCATCCACAGCCAGCCGGTAAATACGCTTCAGGTTACGGATATACAGGGATATAGAGTTTTCACCCAAATCCTTGTTTTTAAGCCACAAATGGTAATCGTGCATCAGCATGGAGTCGAAGTTCCTGAACGGAATGTCGTTTTTACCGAGATACGCCATGAACCGGCTTATATAGGCATTCAGTTTATGGGCGGCGTCAAACTTTCCTTCGCCCTGCAATTTACCAACACGCGACCTGGCAAAAGCGATGAAACCAATATCCTTCTCCGATTTCAATGCCACGGCAGCCGCGGATATGTCATGTAACTCGTTTTTCAAATTCTCATTATTATTTTAAACATGCAGCCATACGCTACGCAAATACCGGCGCCAAACGGCAAGATGGGTAGTGGTGTTAATCTCCTTACAAATGCTTATACAGGTCTGTATCAGCTCGTCTTTTGCCTTGCCTGTTTCTGAAACCGTGGTGACAGCAAGGACATTCAACTTATCAGCACCAACCTTGAAATCCATTACTGCCCTTACTTTAGAACTGTCATCCGTCAGCACACCATACAAGGTGGGAGCGTAATTTCGGAACGATTGTACCAGCTTTTCCGCCTTACATCCGTCTGTTTCTTCATCATTTACGATCTGAGTTGTTCCCTGTACCAAACGCAAATTAGCATTACCTTCGGTCCGGAAATATTCCTTAAGAAAACTGTCCCAGTTGGCAAACAGTGTGAAGCTGTTGTCATTATTCTTGATTACGCCGATATGCGTGAAATATGTCGTGGTAAGCGTTTCTTCCTTTTCCTTACTCGGATAATATGCTAACTCGGTAATGCTGACCTTGCTGATTATTTCCGTGAAGTCCTTATGTATAATCCGGCCTTCATCCTTGCCTTCATCAAACTCAATACCTGATGTCGGGGTAAGGAATGGACGGATTACAAGGTTTTGCCAGTTATCCCTTACATAGCCGGGATTGCTTTTTTCGTAACGTACAAGATTCAAAACAAGTTCTGCGTCACTTGTGCTAAGCCGGGCAATCCTGCGGCTAAGCTCACAGTCGCCATTCTTAAAAAGTTTCTGACACAGCCCCAAAAGTGTAGGAGTTGCAGCCAGGTAGTCGGTAATTTCATATAGCAGGGGCAACGTCCTGTCGCCATATCCGCAACCTTGTATCATGCCTACCAGCAAATCCACGGCACGTTCTTTCAGCGTTCCTATAGTCTGCCGGTCGTTTTCGGCGTTATGCAGGCGCACAACCTGAAGGCTCCAGATATTCGGAATGGATACTGCAAAGTATTTATCCGAATCTAACGACTTCATATTAAATACAAGCCGTTTGTCCCTGCGGAAACGCGTCAGATAACCTTCACACCCCTTCAACGGACCGTCGACAACCTTGACAATCTCGTTCGGCTCGTTAGTTTTCGGATTAAAGGCATAATCTGAATAAGGGCGCTCAAGTACAATAACCTTGTCGGCAAAATTCTCGTTGAAGTCCTTAAAGAAACGCATCTGTTCCTCAGGTATGGTAAGAAAACGCGGTTTACCTCCGTGCCATTTGCTATGGTCGTAAAGCACAGCCCCTTCCGGATAAAACCTGTCAATAAAGTCAACGACAACCTGCTGGGTGGAAAGCACGAAAACGAAGCCTGCAAACAACGGCGCACGTGTGTCCTTCTCCCTGTTGCCTACGCTTGCGGTGGTATGCGTAGGGCTATACACCTCGAGCATGTTCTTATTACCAGCCATGTACGACAACAGCAGTTCGGTAAGCTTACGTTCCTGATGCGGAAGCGAACGTACAACAAACCACTTAAAATCAATGCTGTTTAGTTTATCCCTGTATCGGGACACCGGAACATTTGTTGACGCAGTATCAGATTGAGAAGTAAGCATTGTGCCTTTAACCGAGTTAAGGAAAATTCTTCCGTGTCAAAATCCTGGTTCTTCCCTAACTTCTTATTTCAGAAAAATATGCTTCCATTATTCCCCTCATGACAAACGCACGAGAGTTATCAGGAACCTTGTTTCAGGTGTAACGGCGGTATTCTGGAAGAACCTCAGCAACAAATAGCCTCCGTGTTATGTGGCGGGACAAACGAAGCGTTTTACGCTTCATTAAACCTATTTCCATACCACAAAGTTAATTTATTTTATCAATTAAGTCTCTTCTTGCTGAAGAAGCCCGGTAAATCTTTAATGAAAGAAGGATGTGGAGGTTTCTTGATAGTGGAAAGTGTTTTATAGATATGAAGTATCGTTTATTTGATAAAATCTTTAATATCAGCATATTACTTTACGGGAGTTACTGATTGGACAAAACAACGGACATTTCTGTCATTTGTTAGAAATAAAATTTAAACAAAAAAAGTTTATCGATATATTGTACAATATCCGTACTTTTTCGTATCTTTGCATGCGAATGGACGCTTCATATCTATAAAACACTTTCCACTATCAAGAAACCTCCACATCCTTCTTTCATTAAAGATTTACCGGGCTTCTTCAGCAATTTAATGCGTGGATTAGGGCTAAGGCTATTCCATTCCACCACGCCATTCAGCTACATGTAATAAATGTACTTAAACCAACGCATCTACAACCAATAAATTGTGAACATACATTTATTATAAAGTTAAGCCATAAAGCTTTTACACAGCTAAAACAGATTGTCAAAACAACTTATTCCGACTCAGTAGAAATTTAGTGAGGATATATTTACACTGAGCCAATATAATTCCATAGAAAAGCAAAAGCGGTACACACATGCAGATGCGGCGCGCCGCTTTTACTTTAGTTATTCGGGATTATAATTTTATACATCCTGCGTGTAGTAAAAGTCGTGCCATAACGTTTGTTATATTCATAATTGTCCATATCTTTTTCACTATACGCGAAATTACATTTTTTATAAAATCCGATAGTGCTGTAGTAGTCTGTATGTAAGGCCTCTACCGTAAGAAACAGAGTTGACGTTAAATTGTCATTGACTGCAATTTGTGCTATTGACTCAATTATGGCGGAACCCAAATTGCAATTATTCTCAGTTCTTTTATCCTCTCTTACTGCAAGGTAATCAATTTCTATAGCCGGATATTTTTCTTGTTCCCAAAAGACATTTTCTTCTTTTGCTGGTAAAGCTGATGATTTATTTTTGTCCTTTTCAATAATATTTCTGTCCTGTGAATTTAATACAAGTGCATCCTTGCTTAATGCGAAAAAAGCCACAACTTCTTCTCCTTCATAGACAAGCCAAAGTTTAGACAACTTGAGTTCAATATATTTGGCCAACCCTTTTTCCTTGTCGTGTATGAAGTCGTCCATAGCCTTAACACCACATCTAAAATTAAAGAGGGCCGATATGTCATCAGCCCTCTTTATACTCCATTTATCACTCATTTAAAATTCCCATTTAAAATTATATCGGCTCAACAATTCTTTTGAGCGTTTTACGCTTTCCTTTTCACACTCATTAAGTTGCCCGGTAGCGACACGGGCAACAGCATCACGAATATTATCCGCAATGTCTCCCGTAACAGGGGTGCGCCTTGTCTTAATTCCTAACATACCGATTCTATTGATTCTGATGTTTGTACTGCAAAGATAGGCCATTATTTTGAGACACAAAAATAATTAAGTAGCTATTTATTTACTTGCATATAATATTTAACATTTACAGATATTGTTTTAGTTTATAGTGAAGATGACGGTGCAAAAGATAATGATAGTATTTTTAATTGTATTTTTAAAACGAATAAATCTATTTTATTTCGGTTATTAAAAAGTTAATAAGTATAATAAAACAACGGGAGTTAAACGAATTCACGTTATATATAAAATAGTATACACCAAGCTGATAAAGCTGGAAAAATCAGAAATACGTTTAAAAGCCTGTCGACATAAGTAAGCCGAGCGCTTCTTTATCGAGAGAAAAGCACCCTTTACATACGATACCAACAACGCCCAGGCAACCTCGAGACATCTGATAAACATGAACGATGTTCGGTTGGCTGTGAGCGGAACCATCCGAATATTCAAAAAAGTAGAAAAATAAAAGGTCTTCATTGCTGAAGACCTTTATTTTATTTGGTGATCCGTTTGGGGCTCGAACCCAAGACCCCAACATTAAAAGTGTTGTGCTCTACCTGCTGAGCTAACGGATCTAAACCACTTTTAGATTTCTAAAAGCGAGTGCAAAGGTATATCTTTTTATTGATATAGCCAAATTATTCACTCATTTTTTACTTTTTTTTATTATGGCAGAGTCAACTAGCAAGTGCAACATTACGGAA
>HF986623.1:37711-38819 GCA_000433175.1 Prevotella sp. CAG:1058 | reverse complement strand
GCCGCTTAGGCTGGGCTAATTTTTAACGAACTATTGAATAGTCTAAAATTAAAGTTAATGATCTTGCGCAAATATAGTAAAAATTTCAATATATTGTATAAAATATCCCTGTTTATTGTTGTAAATTAACATATTTTTGTATATCGTGCATTACGATTTATCAGAAAATTATCATTTTGACTTAAAACCAACGGTTGTCGTGACATATTGATTTGACTTGACGCTTTTATAACGTCGGGAGTGGAGAAAAGCTGATCTTCGGGTGGTTTTTAAGGAAAAAACCGCGTGCGAGGCCCTGGGATTGGACGTCTACGAGTTCCTGAAAGAGCCGCTCGTGCGCCGTTTCGGGCAGGCGTGGTACGACGAACTGCTTGCCACCGTCGACCTGCTGAAGCAGCAGGGACGGCTGTAACGGCGGTATTATTTATCGGATAATTAAAAAAATAACGCAGCGGCGTCAGGCGTTCGCTGGGTTTTTACGATATGCAACGGGCGATATGCCCACGTGTTCCTTGAAGTATTTGCCGAGGAACGACTGGTTCTGGAAATTCATCTCGTTGGCTATTTCCTTCACGCTCTTCGTCGTGTTGCGCAGCAGCGAGCGCAGCTCCAGCGTGACATAGTTGTCAATCCACTCGTTTGGCGCCCGTCCGCTGATGTTCTTCACAGTCTCTGAAAGGTATTTCGGCGATATGCACATCTGCTCGCTGTACCAACTTACGCGCCTTTCACGCTTGTAATTATCCCCGACAAGGCGGATGAAGTCGGTAAAAATCGACTCGCCGCGCGTATGCCTTATGTTCTCCTTGCCTGCCAGTATGCGGTTTATGGCGTTGCCGAGTTCGCAAATCATGGCGGCAATCAGGTGGCGTGCGACATCCTTGCGGAACATGTTGCCCTCGTCGTCCACCTTTTCTTTTATCAGGTTGAAATAGTTAACCACGTGCCGCCTTTCGTCCTCTTTGAGCTTGAATACAGGGTGGCTACGCGAGAAGATGATGAGCATCGACATGTCGTGTATGTCTTTCATGAGTTCGTTGAAGAATCCGCGCGACATCATTATGCAAATGCCTTTTGCGCCTGTGCGTGGCTGGTATTTGTCTATCAC
>HF986623.1:0-37637 GCA_000433175.1 Prevotella sp. CAG:1058 | reverse complement strand
TGCTCTATGGTGTTGGCAATGCAGACGGAGCTGCCCTGAAGGCCGAGGCCTATTATTATGTTGTCCGTGCGGCACGCCCTGTCAGGTATGGGTATGTCGTCCAGGTTGTCAAACATCAGCAGGTCGTTGTCAATGTGGCTTACGTTGACTTGTTCCAACATCTTGGCTATTGATGTAATGGGCATTTCTTCAGTCTTTGTCATTAATCTGTATGTATTTAATAATATCGATTTAACTGATGCCGGCAATGGTTAGGGGGTTTTTCTCCGGCCATGTCGCGGACGGCTGGGCGGCGGTTGGTATGTTGCGTGCCGTCATCAGGTTCAATTAATTACTGCGACCGTGCCGTCATGTAGCTGGCGGTGTTGAATAATTCATACAACCTTGCCCATCTGCAAATTTAATATTTTTTTTCTTATGTTGTCCTTTTCCTGAAAAAAATATAATGAATTAACGGTCTGATACGCTTTCATCTATGTTTTTTCATGGTATTGAAGGATGCTTCTTGCCGTTTGATACGTTTTTTGCTTATGTTATCATTGCCATTCGACAGTTTGAACCATACATTATGCGTTTTTGTATATTTTAACACGTAAATGTTTAAAATATAGTAAAACTGTAATTATTTTTGCATATATTAAATTTTCATAGCGATAGTATGAGAGGTGACGATATATTTTTTTGATGCCTTTGTATAAGTCTTATTTATTAACATAAACTTCAAGTAATTATGAAAACAAGATTTTATTATGATTTAGGGCAAGCCCGTTCAGTGATGTTGGCGCTGCTGTTTATGGTATGCGGTGCAGGTTTCGTATCGTGCGGAAGCGATGACGACGAGGAAGGCGGCGGTGGCTCGACCAACCTTCCCACTATAGATGCAAACGAGCAGATAGCTTCAATTTATGACTCTGACAACGACATTATCTTTAACTATAAGGACGGTGTTATGACTGGTGGGCAGATTGTTGAAGGAGGAAGCTTTACCATAACATCGTCAGGTATCGTGTATGAAGAGGGCGGTAGTGATGAGTTATATCGAGAGACTTACACTATTAAGAAAAGAAACAGCTTCGGGGCTGTCACTTCTGCAGATGTGAAGTGTGTTGAGGTTGGCTATGGAGAGCAGTATACGGGTAATGGCACTATGACTGCAAGTTACGACAGTGACAACCATCTGACAAGTATGAATTTCTCGGTTTCTGATGGTGATTTTAGCGAGAGTATCAAATTTACCTTTACATGGTCAGGCGGCAATCTTCTTAAGGCGGTCTATGAATACGTGGAGGAGGAATACGGCTATGTCTATAAGGATGAAGAGACTTATGTTTACGAATATGGAAGTGACGCTGTAAGTAACAGTGGTGTCTATATTCCGGGATTCCTGACCGATATGGAGTATATCTGCTACTCGGGACTTTTGGGTAGACCGACGAAGAATATCCCTACTTCAATCGACGGATATGAGGTGACCGTTAACCTTGATTCGCACGATCGTGTAATGGACCTCTATATAGGCGGTTACAAGTATGCCTCGTATGCTTATAACAGCGGGGCTAATGACGTGTTGCCATCGCCACGCAAGGCTGCATCTGCAGACCGTAAGCACAGTGTTATACGCCGTATGTTCTCTGCTTTGAGGGCAAGATAACAGCTTGTGGATGTAATGTAATAAGCGCCGCGGGAGTTTCTGCCTGCGGCGCTTTCTTTTGCTCTTATGATAATGTGCGGTGCCGGCTACGGGCGTGTTGTAGTTTTGCAGGATTTGTCCGGATTTCCCCCTGTTTTGTAAAAGACGGTCTTTTGGCTTGCAAAAGGTAGTCTTTTAGCCTGCAAAAGGTTACCTTTTACAATGCGAAAGGATGCCTTTTGCAAAACCATTGTTTTTCGCCCATTTCATCGTATTTCGTAGGGAAGCGTTCTACGATGAAACGGCCGCAGAGTCTCTGGCCGGTGTCCACACCGTAAAGACTTTGCGGCCGTTGCCGTTTTTATGTATCGTTGTTTTTCCGCCTTGCAAGGCCTGTATCCGCCACGGCCTTGCATGTGGCGTCAAGGCATTGCCGTTATGCCGCGGCTTTGGTTAATACAGGCTCTTCGTCCATGTCGTCCTTTTTCTTGGCCGAATAGCTTACGCTTAATATCACGCCGATGTAGGCGCAGTTGATTATGGTCGACGTTCCGCCCTTGCTTATCAGCGGCAGCGGCTGTCCTGTTACGGGTACGAGGCCTACGGCCACAGCCATGTTGAACATGGCCTGCACCACGAGCAGCATGGCAAAGCCCATGATGAGCAGTGCGGGGAAGGTGTTGGCGCAGCGGTTGGCTATCGTTGCCGTGCGGAACAGCAGTATTATGTACAGCATGCAGACGATGAATGCGCCGAAAATGCCCATTTCTTCGATTATTATGGCGTATATGAAGTCGGAGAATGCCTGCGAGAGGAAGTCTCGTTCTACCGAGTTGCCAGGGCCCTTGCCAATGAGGTTTGACGTGGCTATGGCGATGTTTGCGTGCGATGTCTGTGCGTCCTTGCCGTTAAGGTCGAGGTCTTCAGGGGCTACGTATTCGTCGCTGAGGAAGTTGTCTATACGTGCCTTCCACGTGTCAAAGCGGTGGAACACCTTCTCCAGCACGTTCTCGTCCTTCTCCTCGGTCTGTTGTTGCACTATTAGATGCTTGTTGTCCTTCATCTTGTCGGCGGCGGCAGCCTCGTCGTTGCCGAACACCATTACCATGGTAACCACCGTGGCGAGTGTCAGTGCCACGATGCCTAGCAGCCTGCCCAGCTGCAGCTTGGGCACCTTGCCGATGAACATCATCATGAAGACTACTATGCAGAGCAGTGCCGCCGTGGACAGGTTTTCGACCATGATCAGGGGTATGATGAACACGCACACTATCATAATGTACTTGAACGCCCGCTTGTCGGCGCCCTCCGGGGTCTGCATGGCGCTCAATATCTGTGCCGTGGCCAGTATCAGTGCGCCCTTGGCTATCTCTGACGGTTGGAACTGTATGCCGAGGAAGTCAATCCACCGTTGGGAGCCGTTGGTGCTTTCGCCCACGCACAGCACGATGATGAGCATCAGGAATGAAAATAGCAGCGCGAACGGCGTTATCAGCTTGAAGTAACGGCACTTGATGTTCATTGTGCAGATCATTACCACCACGCCTACGGCCAGCAGCGCGCAGTGCTTGAGCACGGGGCTGAGGTAGTTGCCGGTCTTGAACGAGAGGTGGCTCGAAGCGCTGAACACTTCGATGATGCTGATGATGCACAGGAAGAAGAACACCGACCAGATGACGGCGTCGCCTTTGAATTTGCCTTCTGTTAGCTTGTTAAACATCAATGAATTGTTTTGATAAAGCGTTATTAACCTTGGGTTGTTATGGTCGTCTGACCCTGTGTGTGCAGGCGCTCAGGCCGGCGGTCATAGGTTTCTTACAAGTGTCTTGAACTGCTCGCCGCGGTCTTCCATGTTCTTGAACAGGTCGAAGCTGGCGCAGCACGGACTTAGCAGCACGGTGTCGCCGGGACGTGCCATCTCGTAGCAGGCGCGCACGCAGTCGGCCATCGAGTGTGTGTCGCGCACGGGAATGCCCATTCCATCGAAGAAGTTGTGCAGTTTCGTGTTGTCAGCACCGAGGTAGACAAGGCCTGCACATTTCTCCTTTACAAGGTCTTTTATGGCGTTGTAGTCGTTGCCCTTGTCCTTGCCGCCGAGTATGAGTATGACGGGCGTCTTCATGCTTTCGAGCGCATACCAGCAGGCGTCTACGTTGGTGGCTTTTGAGTCGTTGACGTATTGCACACCGCCGACCTTGGTCACCTTCTCCAGGCGGTGCTCCACGCCGGGGAAGTCGCTGAGGCTCTTGCGTATGAACTCCTTCTTTATTCCTGCCACGTTTGACGCTATTCCGGCCGCAAGCGAGTTGTATATGTTGTGCTTGCCTGTCAGGCTAAGCTCCTCCTGCTCCATGTTGAAGGGCGTGGGCTTTTCAATCTTGTACTGTCCTTCCTCGATGTAGCCTATCGAGCCTTTTTCCTTAAGCTCCGAGAACGGGTACTGTATGGCCTTGATGTCATACTTGTTCAGCTCGCGCTTGATTATCGGGTCGTCGTTCCAGTAGATGAACGAGTCCTCGTCGGTCTGGTTTTGCAGGATGCGCATTTTCGCGTCGACATAGTTCTGCATGCAGTTGCCGTAACGGTCGAGATGGTCGGGCGTTATGTTGAGCAGGATGGCGATGTTGGCACGGAAATCGTACATGTTGTCGAGCTGGAACGAGCTAAGCTCTATGATGTAGTATGCGTGCGGGTCTTCAGCCACCTGGAGTGCGAGGCTGTTGCCTATGTTGCCGGCCAGTCCGACGTCGTAGCCTGCGCTCTTGAATATGTGGTAGATGAGCGAAGTGGTCGTCGTCTTGCCGTTACTGCCGGTTATGCAAATCATCTTTGAGTTGGTGTAACGTCCGGCGAACTCTATTTCGCTGATTATGCGGATGCCTTTTTCCGTGCATTTCCTTATCATTGGCGCCTCGTTGGGTATGCCGGGGCTTTTTATTATCTCGTCGGCGTTGAGTATCTTTTCCTCCGTGTGGCGGCCTTCTTCCCATTCAACGCCGTGGTTGTCGAGTATTTCCTTGTACTTGTCTTTTATCCCTGACATGTCCGATACGAACACGTCGAAGCCCTGCTTCTTTGCCAGGACGGCAGCTCCGGCTCCGCTTTCTCCTGCTCCAAGTATTACTATTCGTTTCATCTTTCTGTTAAGTTTTATTGTTTTTGGTGGCTGTCCTTATCTTATCTTCAGCGTTATTATAGTCAGCGCGGCAAGGATTATCGTGACAATCCAGAAGCGTATTGTTATCTTGGACTCGTGTACGGCACCCTTCGGTTTCTTGAAGAGGTACTTTATTTCCGGGTCGAGCTGCTCCTGCTGCGTGCGGAACGTGTCGTGCAGCGGTGCGCGTTTGAACATGCGCTGCTTCACTCCGTGGCGCGTTCCGAGTTTAGCATACCATACTTGCATTATCACGCTCAGGCTCTCGACGAAGAAAATGCCGCACAATATGGGCAGCATCAGCTCCTTGTGGATGATTATTGCGCACACGGCAATGATGCCTCCGATGGTAAGGGAGCCTGTGTCACCCATGAATATCTGTGCCGGATAGGCGTTGTACCAGAGGAAACCGATGAGCGCGCCTACGAACGCACACATGAACACGACAAGCTCCTGCGACCCCGGAATGTACATTATGTTCAGGTAGGCGGCGTATTCGATGTGGCTGCTTACATAGGCTAATATGCCCAGTGCCACGCCTATTATGGCCGAGTTTCCGGCACACATGCCGTCCATTCCGTCGTTAAGATTGGCTCCGTTGGAAACGGCTGTGACTACGAATATTGTCATTATGACGAACAATACCCAGCCTGCGGCTGTCTTGTACTTTCCGAAAATGCTTGTCAGGTTGGCGTAGTCGAGGTTGTGCCCTTTGACGAACGGTATCGTGGTCTTTAGCGATTTTTGCGATTCGGCCCTGTGCTTCACGACTATTTCCTGTCCGTCCTGCTTCTCGATGGCAAGGTTTTCGTTTATCTTTGCATCGGGACTGTACCACAGCATGAGGCCGACAATAAGTCCGATGCTTATCTGTCCTACTATCTTGAAGCGTCCGGGCAGGCCTTCCTTGTTGTGGCGGAATATCTTGATATAGTCGTCAAGACCGCCCAGGAAACCGAGCCAGACTGTCGTTATAATCATCAGTATCAGGTAAATGTTGCGCATTCGGCCCAGCAGCAGCACCGGGACGAGGATTGCGACGATGATGATGACGCCGCCCATTGACGGCACTCCGATTTTATTTACGCCGAACGGGTCTATCTTGGCGTCGCGCTGCGTTTCGGTGATTTGCTTGCTTTTCAGGTACTTTATGAATCTCTCGCCGAACCATGCCGAGATAACCAGTGCCAGAATCAGCGCCAGCAGAGACCTGAACGAGATGTATCCCCACATGTGCGAGCCGGGGATGCCGAACTGTTCTAAGAAGCGGAATAAGTAGTATAACATTTTCTTATTTTGGTGTTTGAGGCTTGTTGAAGCGTACAAGAGCCTATACCGTCAGCGGCTTGGCGTAGTTGTTGACGTCTTCTTCCACCTTGTTGCTGTTTTACCTTTGATTCATATTAATTTGTTTTCTGGCTTTCAAAGACTTCTTTCAGCACTTCCTTGTCGTCGAAGTGATGCTTTACGCCGCAAACTTCCTGATAGTTCTCGTGTCCCTTTCCGGCTACGAGTATCACGTCTCCTTTCTGTGCCATCATGCATGCTGTGCGTATGGCTTCCTTGCGGTCGACGATGCTTATCACCTTCTTCATCTGTTGGGCGGTCAGTCCGGCCAGCATGTCGTCGATTATTGCCTGCGGTTCCTCGAACCGTGGGTTGTCGCTTGTTATGATAACCTTGTCGCTTTGTTTTACAGCCTCTTGCGCCATGAGCGGACGCTTGCCCTTGTCGCGGTTGCCGCCGGCGCCGCATACGGTTATGACTTGTCCCTTGCCGTTAAGCACTTCGTGGATTGCCTTCAGCACGTTTTCCAACGCGTCGGGCGTGTGGGCATAGTCAACGATGGCCGTATAGCCTTCGGGAGAGTGTACGGGGTCGAGCCTTCCGCTAACGCTTTTCAGCGTACTCATTACCAATAGGACGTTGTCGGCTTTCTCGCCGAGCATGATTGCCGCACCGTATACGGCGAGCAGGTTGCTTACGTTGAACTTGCCTATGAACTGTACGCCTACCTCGCGTCCGTCGATTTCAAGGTACATGCCTCCGAAATGGCATTCGAGTATCTTGGCGCGGAAATCTGCCATGCTTCTTGTAGAATATGTCTTGACCGTTGCCTTGGTGTTCTGTACCATCACCATGCCGTTCTTGTCGTCGGCGTTTGTTATAGCGAAAGCTCCTTTCGGCAGTCCGTCGAAGAAGGCTTTCTTTGCGTCACGGTAGTTCTCGAACGTCTTGTGATAGTCCAGGTGGTCGCGTGTGAGGTTGGTGAATATGCCTCCGGCGAACTTCAGTCCTCCTATGCGTTTCTGCGCTATGGCGTGCGAGCTGCATTCCATGAAGGCATATTGGCATCCGGCCTGCACCATCCGGCTCAGCAGTTGGTTGAGTGCAATCGGGTCGGGGGTTGTGTGGTCGGCAGGTATCTGCTCGTCCTCGATGTAGTTGCAAACGGTAGATAGCAGTCCGCACTTGTATCCGAGCTTGCGGAACATATTATATAATAAGGTGGCGATTGTAGTCTTTCCGTTGGTGCCCGTAACTCCGACGAGCTTCAGGTGCCTTGACGGGTCCCCGTAGAATGTCGTAGCTACCTCGCCGACAACGTCTTCGGTAGATTCCACCTGGATGTAAGTCACGCCGTCAACGGTGCTTTCAGGCATGTCCTCGCACAGTATGGCTGCCGCTCCTTGCGTGATTGCTTTACCTATATAGGCGTGCCCGTCTGTCTGCGTACCTTTCATTGCGACGAACAAGTGCCCTGTTTCTATGCGGCGCGAGTCAATGTTCACGCCTGTTATTTCCTTCTCCGTGCTTCCTGTTATGTTCAGTGTGCGGATGTTCTTGATAAGCTCTTTAAGTACCATACTTGTCTTGTTTTATAATTCCAGTTTAAGTGAGCATGTCTCACCTTTCTTTATTACGTGCCCTGGTGCGAGGCTTTGGTGGGTCACCTTGCCGCGTCCGTTGAGCCACACTTTGACTCCGCGTCTTTCGAGTGCGAATACTGCGTCGCGCGCTCCCATTCCCCTTACGTCGGGTACGACTTTCATGGAGTAAGTATTACCTTTCGAAAGAACCACGTCTGAAGTGTTCTTTCTTGCCGTACCCCATATCGGGTTGCCCTCGGTATAGCTTCCGCTCCAGTTCTTGTTAGAGTGTATGCCGAGGTGTGTAAGCACATAGTCGGCGGCAATAAGGTTGCCGTTTTTTACGTCGGGCATCAGTATTGACAGCGAGTCGCGCGCGTCGGTCACGTCGAGTTTCAGGCTCTGCGCCATGATTCCTTCTGCAATGTTGTGGAATACCAGTGCGCTGAAACCGCTTGAGGCAGGCAAACCGGTCTTCTGTATGCAGACTATGCAGCTGTAACGCGGGTTGTCGGCAGGGAAGAATCCCACGAAGCTGAGCAGGTAGCTCACTGTTCCCGCCTTGTATCCGCTGACACCTTTTGATATCTGTGCCGTTCCGGTCTTTCCTGCTACCTTGAACGACTCCGATCCTGCCTTTTTACCGAGTCCCTGGCTTACCACGTGTTCGAGTATTGTCTGTATCTCGCGCAGAGTCTTTTCCTTGCAGATGCGTTGCCTTATTATTTCTGTCGGGAACTCCTTGATTACCTTGCCGTCCTTTACCACTTGCTTTACGAACCTGGGCCGCACCATCGTGCCGTTGTTGGCAATGGCGTTGTAGAACGTAAGTGTCGATATGGGAGGCACCTGGGTCTCGTATCCGATGCTCATCCATGGCAGCGCCGTCTTGCTCCAGTTTACGTATTGTCCGTGCTTATTCTTCTTTGGCATGCGGATGCGGGGTGGGGCATAGCCCACTATGGGCAGTTTTAGGTCTTCGCGTATGCCGATGCGGTCGAGCGCCTTGACGAACTTCTCCGGGTTCTTGCCGTAGTATTTGTCGATTATGCGGCTTACTCCGATATTGGAGCTGTATTCAAGTACCTGGGGGAGCGTCAGCACCTGGTATCCGCCACGGTGCCAGTTGTGGTCGCGCATCTTGGCTCCGTACATGTCCCAGATGCCGCTTCCGGTGTCCACGGTGTACGTTGTGTCGACCACTCCGTCGTCCAGCGCCACCATGAGTGACGCCGTCTTGAACACCGAGCCGGGTTCGAGCAGGTCTGACACGGCGCTGTTCTTTATTTCGTAATACTCGCCGTCGGCGCATTTTGTCATGTTCACGATGGCTTTTATGTCGCCCGTCTTCACCTCCATTACCATGGCTACGCCCACGTTGCCGTTGACTTGCTTCAGCTCGTCGATGAGCGAGCGTTCGGCAAGGTCCTGCATGTCGACGTCGATGGTCGTAACTATGTCGGCGCCGTTGACGGGGTCCTGTATGGTTATGCCAATATATTCGTTCCTTACCTTCTGGCGCCTTATCCTGCCATTCTTGCCTCGCAATATCGAGTCGTACGAGAGTTCGAGGCCGAAGCGGGCCGTGTCCTTGCCGCCGAAGAGGTCGCCTATCGTCCTCTTGGCCAGCGAGCCGAACGGGCGTTTACGTGCGTTGAATTTCTCAACGTGGAAGCCTCCGGCGTTGGCCGAGGTGTTGAATATCGGCAGTTTCTTTACTTCCGAGTATACGCTGTAGTTCACGCGCCTCTTCACCACGGGCCAGTGGCGGCTGCCTTTGGCGCGTCCTTTCTCAAGGTTCTCCTTGAACTGTGCCACCGTGAATTCAGGGAATATCTCATGCAGACCCATGCAGAGGCTGTCTATCTTGTTGTCCCACAGCGAGTCGCGAACCTCGTTGTCGTCGCCTCCAGCCTTGAAATCCACGAACAGGCGGTATTCAGGCAGCGAGCCTGCCATCAGTCGTCCGTCCGAGCTTAGTATGTTTCCACGTACTGGCTTCACGTCCACGCTGTCCTTCGTCAGCAGTTCGGCCACGTCCATCCAGTAACTGCGTTCAACCGTGGCTATGTAGACCACCCTGACCAGTATTGCAATGCCCACGAGTACCATGGCATAAGCTACAATCTTATACCTCTTTATCATCTTTTTCCTGTCAAACATGCTACTCATTTCCCGGAATGTTTATTATGTAAGGTGGTTGTGTGGGTATGTGGAGCAGGCTGTCCTCGTTGTTCTTCAGCATCTCCAGCACGTTGCTTTCGCGGCACATCTCAGTCAGTTCGCTTGTGCTTGCGAGAGCCTTGTACTTCGCGTCCTTGAGTTCCTCTTTCAGTTCTTCTATCTCGAGCATGTCCTGCTGGCAACTGTAGCGGTTTGATACGTAAATCATTGTTATGAAGGCTATCAGTATTATCAGGCCAATTTGCTTTCTTATCACCTCGGCCGTGAGGAAGTCGCCGCCCAGTATGTTGCGCAGGGTGAAACCGGCCGCCAGCGGAGCATCCTCTTCGGAAACTCGTTTTATTATTGATTTACTCTTCGTTCCGGCTTGGCTGTCCCCGCTTTTTGCATCGCTTCCGGCGGGTTGGGTCGCAGTTTGTTTTATATCTTCTTCACTCATTCCTTGTTGTCCCTCTTTTCTGCTATTCTCAATTTTGCGCTGCGGCT
Source organism: Prevotella sp. CAG:1058 (assembly GCA_000433175.1). Classification (GTDB taxonomy): domain Bacteria; phylum Bacteroidota; class Bacteroidia; order Bacteroidales; family Bacteroidaceae; genus Prevotella. The sequence continues at coordinate 27,310 of HF986623.1, read as the reverse complement.
GCGCGGGTTGCTTTCCAGTTCGCCTTCGTCAGGCGTTATCACTTTGTTGTTCACTGCCGCCAACGGTGCTTCGATACGTCCGTAGAAGTCCTGCTTGGCTACGCCTTCGGCGTTGCCCGTGCGTATGAAGTTCTTCACTATGCGGTCTTCGAGGCTGTGGTATGTTATCACCGACAGCCGTCCGCCCGGCTTCAGCAGTTCCGTGGCTGCCGCCAGCATCTCTTTCAGTGCGTTCATCTCGCTGTTGACCTCGATGCGCAGTGCCTGGAACATCTTTGCCATGTCTTTCTTCTCGCGCTCGCGCTTGAAGAGGTCTGCCGTCGCGTCCATCAGGTCCTGCGTCGTTGCTATCGGCTTTACAGCCCTCGCTTTAGCCACGGCAGCCGCCAGGCGGCGCGAGTTTTTCAGCTCTCCGTACAGGTAGAACACGTCGGCCAGCCGTGCTTCGTCATACTTGTTCAGCACGTCGGCTGCCGTCATGCCGTCGCGCTTGTTCATGCGCATGTCGAGCGGAGCGTCGAAGCGGAACGAGAATCCGCGTGTGGCGTCGTCGAAGTGGTGGCTCGACACGCCGAGGTCGGCCAACAGTCCGTCTATGCCTTCCACGCCGTAGTATCTCATCCAGTTCTTCAGGTACTTGAAGTTGCTTCTCACAAAGGTGAACCGCTCGTCGTCAACGATGTTCGCCTCAGCGTCGGCGTCCTGGTCGAAGCTGTACAGATGCGCTTCGGCATCAAGCCGCGACAATATCTCGCAGCTGTGTCCGCCGCCGCCGAAGGTTACGTCTACATAAACTCCGCCGGGACGGATGCCAAGTCCGTCGACGCTCTCTTTCAGTAGTACTGGTATGTGGTATGTCTCTGCCGTAGTAGCCATTGTCTTGTCATATTTTGTCGGCTTCGCCGCCGCCGTCGGCTTCCTGCCCACGGCCTGCGCCTTGCGCCATTATCTCCTGTATTGCCTTGCCGAAGTCCTCCTGCGCCATGAAGGGGCTGCCGTCAGGCCCGTCGCTCCATATTTCCACGGTGTCGTCCATCCCGATGAACTTCACCGACTGGCTTATGCCGGCCGCCTTGAGCAGCCGTTTCGGGATAAGCATGCGGCCGTTGGCGTCGAGTGTGACGGCTTCGGCTTCGGCTACAAACTGGCGGAAGATGCTTTGGTGCGAGCAGTCCCAGCGGTTCAGGCGCGAGCGCAGCGCATCGGTCTGCCTCTCCCATACGCTTTCAGGATAGAGCACAAGGCACGGTTGGAATATGTCCTTGCGCATGACGAGTCCTGCCTCGCCTCCGCCTTGCAGTTCCTTGCGGAACTGTGCGGGAAGAAAGGCTCGTCCTTTCGAGTCGATTTTTGCTTCTATTGTGCCGAGAAAACGCATGGGCTTTTTACTTAACTTATCACCCGGCAAAGATAAGTATTTTTCCCCACAACGCACCACTTTTCCCCACAAAAATGCCTTTATTATTTAATTAAGGTGGTTAGACGTGCTAAAAGGCCACACCTGGAAGGTGCGGCCTTAGTGTAATTTGTTGGTTCGCCATGCCTATTTTTAGGCTGCTTGCCTGTTTGCGCTCAACCTTATATCGCGGCCGGTTTCTTTTCCTTGTTTCTCAGGCGGTGGCGCATTGTCCTCACTGCGCCCTGCGACACGTTCATCACCCGCGCCACGTCGGAGGATTCCACCCCAAGTGCGGGCAGCAGCAGGAAAAACGTGTTGTAGGCGGTAAGGCGGCTATGGCTTCTCTCCACGTCTTCCACTGCTCCGCAGCCGTCGGCACGCAGGTATTCCACGGCTGCTTCGTAGTCGGCCGAGGCCCATCCGGCCGTGGTGCCACCGCCGCGTATGCCCTCGCACAGCTTGCGCCCGCGTTCAAGTATGGCCCTTTGGCGTTCAATCCGTTCCTTGATTTTGGTCTCGAGTATGGCGATGCGTGACCGGTTTTCCTCTCCGCCGGCCTTCAGCTGTTCCAGCTCCATCGTGTAGCGTTCTATCATCCGTTGTCCGTCCTTGATGGCCTTGTGCGCCTTGTTGAGCCGGGAACGGTTGTATGCGTACGACGCTGCGCCAATCACGGCCGCGACTAAAACAACCGTCCAAAGCGTCAGCTTGTTGCGCTCGTTCAGCTTGCGCTCTAACTCGTTGTGGTCTAGATTCTTCTGTGCTGACACCAGTACTTCAGTGTTACGCGCCATCCGGGCGCTGTCTTGCATGGCGCGCGCCCTGCGGTAGTAGTCGGCCGATTCCTTATAAAGTTGCTTTTCTTCTGACGTTTTGCCGAGAAATTCCAGTATTTCGACCTTCTCATCGTATCCGGCTTCCTTCCATGCAGCCTTGAGCAGGGTGTCCGTTTCCTCGTCATTGTGTAGGGCGTGGCACACCTTGGCAAGGTTGATGCGCATTGTCGAAAAGGGGTACAGCTCAAACGCCTTTCTTGCAAGCGGTTCCGCCTTTTCGTATTCGCCTGTGAGGTAGAAGGCATATCCTGCGTTCGTATAATATGCGGCACGGTCGAGTTTGTATTTTATCTTTTCGATATATGGTATTGTCTTGGCGTAATAAGCGAAGACGCTGTCCTTATGTCCCAAAAAGAGGTGGCATTGGGCTATCAGATCGTAAACGTAGCAAATCCATTCCGCATTGTCGGTTTTGCTGCTGTTCAGTTGGTCAAGTGCTTTCTTGCTGTACGCAAACGCCGTTTTGTGCGCACCCATGCAGTTGTGGATGAACGCCAAGTTGCCTAAAATCAGGTAGCGCAGCCATGGCGTGTACGCCTTTGCTTCCTCTTTTTCGGCCTGTTTGATGTGCGTCAACGCCGCTACCGTGTCGCCACGCATGAATGCGTTTACCCCCTTGTAATAATAAGCCCTGGCAAGGCGGCTGCCGTCGTGCTTTTGTTCGTAATACGAGATGCATGCGTCGGCCAGCGAATCGTTTTCAAGTATTATGTCGTATCTGGCATTAAGCTGCATCTGCAATATTCCGTAAAATGCTTGTTCTTCGTCGTCTGAAATACTGTTCGGGTCTATGCTGCGGAACAGTGCGTAGGCCGAATCGTATTCATCTGTGGTTGCTAATGAGTCAATTAAGTCGAGCTTGTTTGTCTGCGCCCTGTCTCCGCATCCCGCAAATACAAGCAACAAGGCGAACAAAAAATATATTGCGTGTTTCATCTCTTGTTTTTATTTACAAAATTAAGGAAAAAACGCAAAACGTGCAATTTTATCATTTGACAGACGGTAATGACGTTACATTTTTATACGTTACAAGCGTTACAGGCGCTGTGTATTAAGTTGAATATCAATGTTTTACAGACTGCGTTGGCGTGTAACGCGGCAAAAAAGAATTTATGGTTTTTCCTTGATTGGACATTCATTTGCCCTTAACTTTGTGATGTGACTTTATAAACAGTTAATGACAAAAATAAAATTTTACGCTTATGAAAAGATTTTCGTTTACAAAATTGACTGTTGCGTGCGCCTTTCTTTTCGCACCTTTGGCTGCGTCGGCGCAAATCGAGACTGCTACGGGACGGTCGGCCTTCGTTGACAAGTTGGTGCTTGAATTAGGTGTGGGTGCTGGTACGTCGCACGACGACGTGCGCCCGATGGAACTCTTCGCCAACGCCGGCTACCGGTTCATACCGCGCATGTACGTTTTTGCACATGCAGGTGGAATGTTCGGGCTTGGCGAAAAGACCGGCGGAACGAGGGCTTATACCAGGACTCCTTTGTTGGGCGGCGGATTGGGCTACACACTTTGCAGTGGCGACGGCGAGGCCTTGGACGTGCGCGGCTCGGCGGCATCGAGTTTGGGCAAGGCCGACTGGAAAAGCGTGGCTTACGACGCCGGTCTGTTTTTGCGTGTAGGCTCGTGCGGCTATAAGTTCAACATAGGCTTGGGTTACCGCCATTTCAATTCGCGGTCGGCTGGAATAGGCAATTACAACGGACTTTACGCCACGTTGGGCATAGGCCTTTGATGCCGTGCCTTGCACATGGTGTCGGTCTGCCGGCTTGCCGTCCGAGGGCGGTGGGCTGGCAGGCCGACAGATTTTTAATCTTGCATAAATATGCATTTCGGTTCATGCCAGCTGGCCGTAGTTTATACGTTTGACGCTCTGTGAAGGCCGTCGCCCGTGGCGGAGTGTGCTTCGGGCGGATTATTGAGTGGTTTTGTGTGTTGTTTGTAAGTGTTTGGAAGCTAAGGGGTTATGGTGTTTGTGAAGTTTTTGTGAACTTTTTATTCTGTTGTCAGGCATGCTTTTGGCATGTAAAAGGCGGCGTTTTATCATACGGAATGCGGCTTTTTGTGTTGTAAAAGGTGGCGTATTGCGTTGCGAAAGGTGGCCTTTTATGTTGAGAAAGACCTCGTTTTGCATTTTAAGTGGCAAAAATCGGCGATTTCATCGCTCGGAATATGGCTTGCGATTTCTATTTTACGATTTTCTTTTGTCATTATTTTTCAAAAACCGGCGTGCATGTGCATTCGCTTGTTATGCATAAATATTCATTTCGCAGGTTCGGCCGCTTGCGGCAGTGGGCTGCATGACCGTGGGGCCGTATGTGGCTAATTTTGTTTTAAAGGACTGATTTATGTTTCAAATGTTGGTGTTTTTATGCTTTAATTGCACCCCGGGTTAAGAAAATATTGGCATTTCATTACAAAATAAAGATTTTTTAGTTGTTTTTCAGTTAAAGGGGCTTGATTTTGGAAAAGTTGAATTAATTTTGCAGCTAGGATAATTGTGCAGTGGCAACCGTTTGCCACTTCTTGCGGCAGACGGTACCGCCTGCCGTGGCGCAAGGTTAGCATAGAAGACATGGACCATATCACCGAGAAGACTATCGACGTAAGGGAGATACTGCGGGGCAAGATGGGCGACAGGTCGCGTTACGTTCCGTCGCCGGTCGTGAAGTGGCTTGAACGCATACTCCACCAGGACGAGGTCAACGAATTTCTTTGGGACAACCGCGAGCTTACGGGCGTAGAGTGGTTGGAGTCGTGCGTGCGTTATCTTGACATGACGCTCGACATAGTGGGGCGCGAGAACCTTCCGCCCAAGGACGACGGCCGCTTGTACACCTTCGTAAGCAACCACCCGCTGGGCGGAGCAGACGGTGTTGCCCTCGGCGCAATCATCGGGCGCCACTACGACGGCCGCCTGCGCTATCTCGTCAACGACCTGCTGATGAACCTGCCCGGGCTGGCTCCGCTCTGCATACCCATAAACAAGACGGGGCACCAGAGCCGCAACTTCCCCGCAATGGTTGAGGCCGGCTTCCACGGTGACAACAATATTATAATGTTTCCGGCAGGCTTGTGCTCGCGCAGGCGCGGCGGAGTGATACGCGACCTGCCGTGGAAGAAGACATTCGTCACAAAGAGCGTGGAGACGCACCGTGACGTAGTGCCCATCCATTTCGGAGGGCAGAACTCTAATTTCTTTTACAGTCTTGCCAACGTGTGCAAGGCTCTCGGCATAAAGTTCAACGTGGCGATGTTGTACCTTGCCGACGAAATGTATAAGAACCGCCACAAGACGTTCCGCGTGGCGATAGGCAAGCCGATACCCTGGCAGACGTTCGACCGCTCGAAGACGCCCGCGCAGTGGGCGCAGCATGTGCAGGACATAGTCTACGGACTGTAATGCTGCCGGCCGATGGCTAAGCTATATATCAACAACAAACATACAATATTTCTGGAATATGGAACAGGAAATAATCCGGCCGATTGACAAACAAATTCTTAAAAGCGAGCTTACGCCCGACAAACAGCTTAGGATGACCAACAAGAGCCACAATGAGATTTACATTGTGACGGCTCAAAATGCGCCCAACGTACTCAAGGAGATAGGCCGTTTGCGTGAGATAGCCTTCCGCGAGGCGGGCGGCGGCAGCGGCAAGAGCATGGACCTCGACGAGTTTGACACGTGCGAGAACTGTTACAAGCAGCTGATCGTGTGGAATCCCGAGGAGGACGAAATCATCGGCGGATACCGCTATAAGTTCTGTTGCGACGCTGAAATCGACGCCGACGGCCAGCCCGTGCTTGCCACGAGCCACATGTTCCACTTTTCAGAGAAGTTCATGAAGGAGTACATGCCGCAGACGGTAGAGCTGGGACGCTCGTTCGTGTCGCCCGAATACCAAAGCTCCAGGATGGGGGCAAAGAGTCTCTTCGCCCTCGACAACCTGTGGGACGGCCTCGGCGCGCTTACCGTAATACGTCCCGACATCAAGTATCTGTTCGGCAAGATGACGATGTACCCCTCTTACGTGCGCCGCGGAAGGGACATGATTCTTTATTTCCTGTACAAGCATTTCAACGACCCTGAAAACCTGATAATCCCGGTGAAACCGCTAAAAATAGAGACTGACGCGGCTGAATTGGAGCGTCTGTTCTGCGAAAAGTCGTTCAAGGACGACTACCGCATACTTAACCGCGAGGTGCGCAAGCTGGGTTACAACATCCCGCCGCTGGTCAACGCCTACATGGGTCTCAGCCCTACGATGAAGATGTTCGGCACGGCCATCAACTATGGCTTCGGCGATGTTGAGGAGACAGGTATCCTTATAGCAGTCGACGAGATTCTCGAGGAGAAGCGCATCCGTCATATCGACTCGTTCATCAAGGAGCACCCCGAGGCCTTGAAGATAACTTCGGGCGCCAACAATGTGATATATAAGGAAACAAAAGACTGAACATAAAAAACGGGATGAATGCCTTTTTTTGCCTGAACGGCGTGGCATTCATCCCGTTAATTGTATTTATTCGTTTTTTTATCCGGCTGTTTCCGGTCGCTGCCGCGTTCGTTAACACTATTCCTGGTCAGACTATCGGCAGGCTAATTCCGTTTATTTTCTGGTAAATGTCGAGTGCATACACGTCGGTCATTCCGCTTATGTAGTCGATGACGGCCATCAAGCGCGTTTCCAGGTCGGGCGAGTCTATGTCGTACTGGCTGCTCACGCGGCTGATCAGCTGGCGCGAGTAGAACCGCTCCGGGTTGACCGCAGCCTCGGTCATGGTCTCCATCAGCGTAGCCATTATCTTGTAACCGCTCAGCTCCACGTCAAGTACGGGCTTGCTCTTGTAAATCTTCTTTTTCGATAAAATGGCGCATTTTTGATATGCCAAGGCGAGATTTTCTTCGATATTATCGATAAGCGAGCCTTTGAACGAGCCTTCCAGTATTTCCTCCTCATGGTCGATGAAGGTCCTGACACAGGCTCTTTCCAGTGCGCCTATCACACAGGCACGCATGTATACAACCTTCTCGTTGTTGTCGGTGATGCCCTCGTCCTTTATTCTTTGTAGTATGTGGCGCTGCGTTTCTTCATCGAAGAATCCCAGGAACAGGCTTTTCGTTTCCTCGTAAGTCACTATCTTCAGCTTGTGGGCGTCTTCGATGTCCATTATTTCGTAGCAAATGTCGTCGGCGGCTTCGACAAGATACACTAGCGGATGGCGTGCGTATTCCAGCGGTTGGCCATCGGGTGATTTGCGGATAATGCCCAATTCATCGGCTATTTTCTCGAATATAGCGCTCTCCTGCATGAAGAATCCGAACTTGCCGTGCCCCTTTTCTGCGATTGTGGACGCAAAGGGATACTTCACTATCGAGGCAAGTGTGGTGTATGTCATCACGAAACCGCCTTCGCGCCGTCCCTTGAAGCGGTGGGCGAGCAGGCGGAAGGCGTTGGCGTTGCCCTCGAAGTGTGTGGCGTCTGCCCAGAAACCGGCGCTCACTTCGTTTTTAAGTGTTGCGCCCTTGCCTTCAGTGAAGAACGTCTGAATGGCTTTTTCGCCTGAATGTCCGAACGGGGGGTTGCCCATGTCGTGCGCAAGGCAGGCAGTGCTTACTATCGTTCCTATCTGTGGAAACAACGTGCCTGCCAGTTCGGGCTTGCGTTTCATCAGGGCATGGGCTACGTCGTTGCCCAGCGACATGCCCACGCTGGCCACCTCAAGGCTGTGGGTGAGGCGGTTGTGGACGAAGATGCTGCCCGGAAGCGGAAACACCTGGGTCTTGTTCTGCATACGGCGGAATGGGGCAGAGAATATAAGCCGGTCGTAGTCGCGCTTGAATTCCGAGCGGTCGTCGTGGCGGACGGAGTGCCGGTGCTCCTGCCCGAGCCTCTTATTTGATATTAGTTTCTCCCATTGCATACTTGCTTCCTTCAATTTGTTTTCTTCGCAAAAGTAATCTAAATTTGGCTAAAATCTTTCTTTTTAAGTGTAAAAAAGATGTTATATGGATATAATTCGCTACTTTTGCACCTTAATAATAATATAAGAAAAAACGATGGTTAAAGTCAATGTTATCAACAAGGGGCACCATCCCCTGCCTGCATACGCCACGCCGCAGAGCGCCGGCATGGACCTCAGGGCTAATATTTCACAGCCTGTAACGCTGCGTCCCATGGAACGCAGGCTTATCCCGACGGGGCTTTACATAGCCCTGCCGCAAGGCTATGAGGCCCAGATCCGTCCGCGCAGCGGCCTCGCCCTGAAGCACGGGGTAACAGTACTTAACTCACCGGGGACAATCGATGCCGACTATCGTGGCGAGCTAATGGTGCTGCTGGTCAATCTCTCCGCCGAAGACTTTGTTGTCAACGACGGCGAGCGCATAGCCCAGATGGTCGTCGCACGGCATGAGACTGTTGATTTCGCCGAGGTTTCCGAGCTTGACGAAACCGAGCGCGGAACAGGAGGCTACGGCCATACGGGAGTTGAATGACTAATGCTTTTCTGATAGGATGATTAGATGAAACGGTTTATCCCAAACATATTTATCTGCCTGCTGGTGGCAGTCGTGGCCGCCGGTTGTGCCGGAGGAAGGCATGCCGGAACAGCCGCCGTACCGTCGAAGACCGCAGCAGAGCCGTCTCCGGCTATCAGCCACAATGACAGCCTGCGATTCAAGATGTACTATTACGAAGCGATAAAGCAGCAGGTGGGCGGCAATCTTGACGCAGCTTACGACCTCCTTCGTCATAGTATTGAAATCAATCCCTATGCTGCCGAGGCTTATTTCCTGCTTTCTTCATACGACGGCGTGCTTAAAGGGGACTCTGTCGCGCTTGAGGATATCAAGAAGGCAGCCGAGCTGAATCCTTCGAATAATGCGTATCTTGAGCGTCTTGGCACTGGCTACATACATACAGGCGACCTTGCCGAGGCCATTAATGCGTATGAAAAGCTTTCCGCCAACAGTCCCGAACGCTCCGACGTGCTCGACATCCTGGCCCAGCTGTATGCCCAGCGGAAAGACTATGACAGCATGCTCGGCGTGCTCGAACGCATGGAAACTCTTGAAGGAGCCGATGAAAACCTTACCCTTGCCAAGATGAGGATATACTCGTTGCAGGGTAAGAAGGATAAGGAGTTTGCAGAGCTGAAGTCTCTTTCGGATAAGTATCCTAATGACATGGGCTTCAGGGTGATGATGGGCAACTGGCTGTTGCAGAACGGCAAACCTGAAGAGGCTTACCGTCAGTATGAAGATGTGTTGGCTGTCGATCCTGAAAACGTTGACGCACGCATGTCGCTGATTGACTATTACCGTAATTCGGGGCTGGTACAGCGTGCCGATTCGTTGCAGGAAACCCTGTTGACGAGTCCGAATACCCCTGTTGAAGGTAAGATGACGCTCATACGCCAGATAGTTGCCGATAACGAAAAGAACGGCGGCGACAGCGTGAAGGTGCTCGACCTGTTTAAGAGAATACTTGCACAACCGCAGGAAACATCGGACATGGCAGAGCTGTACGCCGCATACATGACCCTCAAACGTATGCCTCAGGATTCTATCTCGAAAGTTCTTGAGATGGTGCTGGACATAGCTCCCGATAATTCCGCGGCACGTTTACAGCTCATACAGGCTACATGGTCGAAGCGTGACTTCGACGGCGTTATCAGGCTTGCACGCCAGGCAATCGACTATAATCCCGATGAAATGGCGTTTTATTATTTCCTCGGCTTTGCTTACGTCATGAAAGACGACGATGATAATGCGCTCGATGCCTTGCGCCGCGGTGTTAGCCAGATAAACGGGGAAAGCAACGCTGACCTTGTTTCAGACTTTTACGCACTCATGGGCGACATCCTTCATGACAAGGGGTTTGCCAAGGACGCTTATGCTGCGTATGACAGCTGCCTGCAATGGAAGGACGACAACCTGGCCTGTCTCAACAATTACGCTTATTACCTGTCTGAAGAGAACGTCCGGCTTGACGATGCCGCACAGATGAGTTACCGCACGGTGCAGGCCGAACCGGACAATACGACATACCTTGACACTTATGCCTGGATACTGTTCAAGCAGAAGAAATACGCCGAGGCATTGCAGTACATAAAGATGGCGATAGAGAACGATACTGAGAAAAGTGCGGTGATAATAGAGCATGCAGGCGACATTTATGCCTTGAACGGCGACATTGAGAACGCATTGAAGTATTGGCAGGAAGCCCTCGAGATAGGAACTGAAAACGAAAAGGTCCTCAAGCGAAAGATAAAACTTAAGAAATATGTGGAAAAATAGCAATCGCTGGTTTTATAAGATAATATTTTTTGCCGCGTCGCTGGCCGTCGTTTCGTGTGGAACGAAGAAGGCTGCGGTGGATGCAACATCGCCGTCGGGCGGCATTGTAGCCAAGCACGGTGATGAAGTGGCTGACGCGGAAAGCTTCGTCCGTAAGGTTCATGTCAACCAAGTAGACGCTGGCGCCATATCGGCAAAAATCAAGTTTACCCTCAAACAAGGACAGAAAGACCTGTCTGTGTCAGGCTCGTTGAAGATGAAGAAGAACGAGGTGGTGCGCATACAGCTTACGGCTTTCGGTCTTATGGAGGTGGGACGCCTTGAGTTCACCCGCGACTATGTGCTTGTAATGGACCGTATGAACAAGCAGTACATTAAAGTAAAATATGCCGATGTAGGCTTCCTGCGCAACAACGGACTTGACTTTTACGCCGTCCAGGCACTGTTCTGGAACAAGCTTTTCATTCCTGGACGACAAGCCGTGGACGATGCTTCCCTAAAGCTGTTCACTGTGAAGGGCAATACGGCTTCAGCCTATAATACAGTAGCCCTGAAACACGGTGAAATGGACTATTTATGGAGCGCAGGAAAGACAAACGGACTGATTACATCAGTTGACATGACGTACACCGGCAAGGCTGCCGGCAGGACGTCGGTGAAATGCAGTTACGGTTCGTTCAAGTCTTTCATGGCAAAGAAATTCCCGACCGACATAACCCTGACGGTTCAGAGTGCCGACATTAAAAAAGCCGGCAACGTTTCTGTAAACATAGTATTGGACAAACTTGACACCGACAGCGACTGGGAAACTTATACCTCGGTTTCGGGCAAATACAAACAAGTAAGTGTGGAAGACGTAATAAACAGACTTCTGAAACTGTAATGAAACGACTCTTAATATTGTTAATGGCTTTCGTCACGGCCTTCCCCGTGTTTGCCCAGTCAAGCAGGCAAAACACCAAGAAGAAGGCCAAGACTACGCGTGTGACGAAAAAACGCACGACATCGAAGAAAAAGAACACTGCCAGCTACTCAAACAATTCAATCAAAGGCCTGCGCAACCAGCGTGCCGGAGTGCAGCGCAAGATAAAGCAGCAGGAGCGTCTCCTGCGTGCCAACAAGGCTGACGTGAAAAAGAGGCTGGGCGACTTGATGACGCTCAGCTCCGAGATTGACAAGCACCAGAAGGCCATAGACACAATACAGGGCGAGATAACACATATAGACGGCAACATAAGCATGCTGGAAAACCAGCTCTCGACCCTTGAGAAACAGCTCGACGAGCGCAAGGCCAAGTATGTGAAGTCTATGCGTTACCTTGCTTCGAGACGCACGGTGCAGGACAAGCTGATGTTCATATTCAGTGCGAAAAACTTCGCACAGATGTACCGCCGTCTGCGTTTCGTGCGCGAATACGCCGCCTTCCAGCGGTCGCAGGGCGAGATGGTCAAGGCCAAACAGAGCCAGATAGAAGCCAAGCGGAAGGAACTGCAACGTGTACGCGGACAGAAAAACGTGCTGTTGAGCAAGGGCCAGCAGGAGAAAGCTGCATTGCAGAACAAGCAGGACGAGCAGAAAAAGATGGTAAGCTCGCTGCAGCGCCAGCAGAAGACGATAGAGAGCGTGATAGCCGAACAGCGCAAGAAGGACGCCGAGCTTAACGCTAGGATAGACCGTCTCGTGGCTGAAGAGATGGCCCGGGCCAAGGCTCGTGCTGAAGCTGAAGCGCGCAGGAAGGCCCAGGCTGCCGCCGAGGCGAAGCGCAAGGCCGAGGAACTGAAGCGCAAGCAGGCCGAAGCTGCCGCCCGCGCGGAGGAAAACCGACGACGCATCGAGGCGGCCAAGGAACGTGAACGCCAGATGGCCGAACAAGCCCGCGAGGCTGCCAACAAGAGCGAAGCCGAACAGGCTGAAGCCAAGCGTAAGGCTGACGCCGCTAAGGCAGACCGTATAGCGGCCGAGCGTAAGGCGTCGGTGGACAAGGAACGCAACGACAGGGAGCTGGCAAAGGCAAAGCGTAGCGCAACCGCTGCAGCCGAACTTGACACGCACGACCGCAAGCTGAACGGCAGTTTCGAGCGCAACCGCGGCCGTCTGCCCATGCCGATAGCCGGCTCGTACAAGATTATAACCCATTTCGGACAATATAACGTGCCGGGCCTTAGCAACGTAAGGCTTAACAGCAACGGCATCAGCATACTCGGACAGCCCGGTGCAGCCGTGCGTTCGGTGTTCGACGGAGAGGTGAGCGCCGTTAGCAACCTTGCCGGAACGATGGTTGTCATGGTGCGCCACGGCAGTTACATTTCGGTGTATTGCAACCTCGGGTCGGTGAGCGTGCACAAGGGACAGAAGGTAAGTACGGGCCAGAGGCTCGGCTCCGTAGGCTCGGACAACACTTTGCAGTTCCAGCTAAGGAACATGAAGGCTGCGCTTAACCCCGAAAGATGGCTCGGCAGGTGATATTACCCTGGCGACAAAATGAAAGCGTAAAGCCTGTAATACTGTCATAATGAAAGGCTGATAAATCGTGCCTTGTATGTAGGCTGTAAGTATATGAAGTGCGGACACACCAGTGCGTCCGCACTTTCTTTTTGCCCGTCGCGGCCCGTCTTGTGGGCAACGGCTTTCCAAAAGGCGGCCTTTCACACGCTGAAAGGTTACCTTTCGCCCTGCAAAAGGTAACCTTTTACAAGGCAAAAGATGGTCTTTTGTAAATGTATTGATTATCAGTAACTTACGAATAGGGTATTACGACGCGTCCCTGCCGCTACTCCTCCGCGTCTTGTACGAGCCATGCCGTCAGCCGTGCAAGGTGGGGCAGGCCCCCCGGTTGCCGTATACTGCAATGCTCTTTGCTTTCCGTCAAGTCCTTCTCTTTGGCCGATTGCACGCCGTGGCGATGGCTTTACGCTTCTTGTTTCATGCCTGTAATGCCGGCAGTCAGGCGTATGGCTTTGACAGTTTGTAATCATGTATGTGCGTTTGTATGACAATGTGCTAATTACTTATTCAGTTGTCCGGGTTGCGGCATGGCTGTGTACGGCGCAAGCCTGTTGCATACGGCGCTGCCGCACGACAAAGTATATTTTGCCGGCAAGCCGGAAAAATATCGTTCAAAATTGCAGTAAAAGAAAAAATTTGATTACTTTTGCCGAATAATAAGGTACGAGGTTTTATGGACGAGAAACTAAGGATAATCATCAGCGGCGGCGGTACCGGCGGGCATATCTTTCCTGCCGTGTCGATAGCCAACGCCATACGCGCCAAATATCCTGACGCGGAGATTCTCTTTGTAGGCGCCCTGGGGCGCATGGAGATGCAGCGCGTACCGGCTGCCGGCTACAAGATTGTAGGCCTGCCGATATGCGGTTTCGACCGTAAGAACATGTTGAAAAACGTGTCCGTGCTCTTCAAAATCTGGAAAAGCCAGCGCATGGCAAGGGACGTGATACGCAAGTTCAGGCCGATGGCGGCCGTGGGAGTGGGCGGATACGCCAGCGGTCCTACGCTGAACGAGTGTGCCAAGCACGGCATACCCTGCCTGATACAGGAGCAGAACTCGTACGCCGGCGTGACGAACAAGATACTCGCCAAGAAGGTTGACCGCATCTGCGTTGCCTACGACGGCATGGAGCGGTTCTTTCCGGCTGACAAGATAATCAAGACGGGCAACCCTGTGCGACAGGCTTTGCTCGAAAACAATATGACCAAGGCCGAGGCCCTGCGCACGTTCGGTCTCGACGAAGGCAAGAAAACCGTGCTCATAGTAGGCGGAAGCCTCGGAGCAAGGACGATGAACGAGAGCGTGCTGGCCCATTTGGACGACATCAGGGACTCCGGCGTGCAGTTCATCTGGCAGACGGGCAAGTACTATAACGCCTCAATCAACGAACAGCTGAAGGGACGCACCGACCTGCCCATGCTGAAGGTCATGGACTTCATCAGCGACATGGGCGCAGCCTACAAGGCGGCCGACCTCGTAATCAGCCGCGCAGGTGCAAGCAGCATATCCGAGTTCTGCCTGATAGGCAAGCCCGTGATACTCGTTCCTTCGCCCAACGTGGCCGAAGACCACCAGACAAAGAACGCCATGGCGCTGGTCGACAAGGATGCGGCACTCTACGTCAGTGACGCCGACGCACCCGCACAGGTTATAGGCTTGGCGCTCAAGACTGTTAAGGACGACGCGCGACTGGGCAGCCTCGCCGTCAACATAAGGAAGCTCGGACTGCCCGACTCGGCAGACGTCATTGCCGACGAGGTGGTAAGGCTTGCCAGGGAAAAAGCCAAGAAGTGAGAATATGGCACGGCAGACCTGCCGTGTACGGCCGAGCCACAATGTGGCGCAGGCACATGAAGCAGGCGGAATGGAAGTCCACCTGGCTATTAAACAAAGACAATGGAACTAAAAGACATAAAATCCGTATATTTCGTAGGAGCGGGCGGCATAGGCATGAGCGCCATAGCCCGCTACTTCCTTCATAAGGGCGTGGTTGTCGCAGGATACGACAAGACACCCTCTGCCCTTACCGAACAACTTGAACGCGAAGGCATGTTGATACATTATGACGAGAACGTCGACGAAATACCACATGCCTGCCGCAACCGCGAGTCGACGCTCGTCATATATACGCCGGCCATTCCCGCCGACCACAAGGAACTGGTGAACTTCAGGGAAAAAGGCTTCGACGTGGAGAAGAGGGCACAGGTGCTGGGCATGCTTACCCGCAGCCACAAGGGCCTTTGCGTTGCAGGCACGCACGGCAAGACCACCACGTCGGCCATGTGCGCCCACATATTGCACCAGAGCCACGTCGACTGCAACGCCTTCCTCGGCGGCATAACGAAGAACTACTCTTCGAACTACATACTAAGCAAGGAGAGCGACTACGTCGTGATAGAGGCAGACGAGTTCGACCGTTCGTTCCACTGGCTGCGCCCGTGGATGAGCGTCATAACCTCTACCGACCCTGACCACCTTGACATCTATGGTACCAAGGAGGCCTACCTGGAGAGCTTTGCCAAGTATACTGAGCTTATACAGCCCGGCGGTGCGCTCATAATACACAAGGGACTCGAGATGCGTCCCCGCCTGCAAGACGGCGTGCGCATGTACGAATACAGCCGCGGCGAGGGCGACTTCCACGCCGAGAACGTGGTGATAGACAACGGTGAGATAACCTTCGACCTTGTATCGCCCGTCGAGAACGTGGCCGGAATACACCTGGGACAGCCTGTGCCGGTAAACATTGAGAACGGCATAGCCGCCATGGCAATGGCGCAGTTGAGCGGCTGCACGGCCGAGGAACTGAGATACGGCATGAGGACTTTCCGCGGAGTCGACCGCCGTTTCGACTTCAAGATAAAGACAGACAAGCTCGTGTTCCTTAGCGATTACGCCCACCATCCCAAGGAAATACGCCAAAGCGCGATGAGCATACGCGAACTGTACAAGGACAAGAAGATAACGGCAATATTCCAGCCGCACCTTTACACCCGTACGCGCGACTTCTACAAGGATTTCGCCGAGAGCCTCAGTCTGCTTGACGAGGTGGTGCTGTGCGACATTTATCCGGCGCGTGAGGAACCTATACCGGGCGTGACATCCAAGCTGATTTACGACAATCTGGCTCCGGGTGTCGTGAAAAAGATGATCCATAAGGAGGACGTCCTTGCGTATGTGAACGAAAACGACTTTGAGGTGCTTGTTGTATTGGGTGCAGGCGACCTTGACAACTATGTGCCTGAGATAGAAAAAATACTTTTGAACAAGACCGGTAGATGACCCTTAGGTTGAAGAAGATATTGTCCGTGACGCTGTGTGTCGTGCTGGCCGTTTACGTCATGTTGGCCATGACCTCTTTCAACAACCCGAAAGAGACTTATCCGTTATGCGTGAAAGTGATAATCAACGTTGAGGACGAAAGCACCAACGGATTTCTCAGTGCGGAAGAGATAAAGCGCATACTTGAACGCAACAGGCTGTACCCTTTCAAGAAACGCATGGCCGACATAAATCCGCGCGACATAGAGGACAAGCTGAAAGACAGCCCTTTTGTCAAGACGGCGCAATGTTACAAGACCAAGGACGGCTGCGTCTTTGTCAGCATAACGCAGCGGTTGCCCATAATAAGGGTTAAGAATTCACGTGGCGCCGACTACTATCTTGACGACCATGGCGGTATAATGCCCAACTCGAAGTACACGTCCGACCTTATCATCGCCACCGGCAACATATCGGAATGGTATGCGCAACGGTATCTGTCGTTGCTTGCCATCGAGATAATGAAAGACGAATTCTGGCGCAACCAGATAGTGCAAATCAACATATTGCCGGATCTTGGCGTCGAGTTGGTACCCCGTGTAGGCGACCATGTAGTCTACCTCGGCAGTCTGCCGCAGACAAAATACATTAACAAACGCAAGGAACTGATAGCCGCTTTCGTAGACCAGAAGCTCGACAGGCTTGAGAAATTCTACAAGTACGGGCTCAGCCAGGCAGGCTGGAACAAGTATTCGTGCATAGACCTTGAGTTTGACAATCAGATTATATGTAAAAAGAAATAGACAGAGCAATAAATAAGGAATAATAATACAGAAAACGTATGGCAGCAAAGGATTTTATCGTAGCTATTGAGCTTGGCTCGTCAAAAGCGGTTGGCGTTGCGGGCAAGAAGAACCTCGACGGGAGCATTTCCGTGCTCGCCGTGGTCAAGGAGGATTCGTCATCGTTCATACGCAAGGGTTGCGTTTACAACATAAACCAGACGGTGCAGTGCATATCCAACATCGTCAAGAAGCTCTCAACGGCTCTCAAGTCGGAGATAGCCCAGGTGTATGTAGGAGTCGGCGGACAGTCGATTCATGGAATAAAGAACGTTATAGTCAAGGACCTGCCGGGCGATACTGTCGTGTCGCAGGATATCGTCAACGAGCTGATGGACTTCAACCGCGGCATGTCATACCAGGATCAGGAGATTCTCGACGCCGTGCCGCAGGAGTACAAGGTCGACAACCAGTTGCAGGTAAGTCCGGTTGGCATACAATGCAACAAGCTTGAGGCCCATTTCCTGAACATCCTTTGGCGCAAGACGTTCTACCGTAAGCTCAATAACTGTTTTGACGAGGCAGGAGTGCAGATTGCCGATATGTTCCTCGCTCCGCTGGCTTTGGCCGACAACGTACTGACCGACGCTGAGAAGCGTTCAGGCTGCGTGCTCGTCGACCTCGGTGCCGATACTACCACCGTTTCTGTATATTATAAGAACATATTGCGCCACTTGTCGGTCATCCCTCTCGGCGGCAGCAACATTACGCGCGACATTACATCGTTGCAGGTTGACGACGCAACAGCCGAGCGGCTCAAGCTTGATTATGCCTGTGCCAACGGTGAGAACCAGGAATCAGGGAACCAGCAGGTGCGCATCGATGCCGACCGCAGTATCGAGATGAGCAAGTTTGCCGAGATTGTCGAGGCCAGGCTTTTGGAGATTATAGAAAATGTATGGGAGCAAGTGCCGCCCGAGTATGTAGACCGCTTGTTGGGCGGAATAATCCTGACCGGCGGCGGTTCCAACATGAAGGGCATTGACAAGGCATTTGTCAGCCACACGCATATTGATAAAGTGCGCATCGCCAAGTATGTAAGGACTACGGTTACTTCGGGCAATGCTGAAGTGACCGCACACAACGGCATGATGAACACCGTGCTGTCGTTGCTCTCGAAAGGCGAGATGAATTGTGCCGGAGAACAGGTTCCGGATAATGTTGACCTGTTCACCGAGAATACACGTCCGGTAGGCAAGCCCGTAGAACAGCAACAGCCGCAACAGGGCGAAATGGGGCAGGGCGTAGTACAGCCTGTCAACAAGCCCTTGCGCGACGCGGAGGCCGAACAACGCCGGAAGATGGCCGAGAAAGCTGCGATTAAGGATGCAGGCACAGATGTGCAGGAGGGCGAAAATGACGGTAACAAGGAGGAAGGAAAGGTGTTGAAGAATGTCTGGTCGAAGACAAAGACGTTCATCAAGAGTTTGGTTGCAGACGAATGACGTATGCCTGACGGCTTGTCAGTTTTGCCTTAAAACGATGTTTCACCAAGATTAATAGCAAATTAGAATATGACTGAGAGACGTAGTATAGTCGATTTCGGCGAACCCGAAAAAGAGAAAAGCATAATAAAGGTCATCGGCGTAGGCGGTGGCGGCGGCAATGCGGTTAACCACATGTACCGTGAGGGCATACACGACGTGACGTTCGTGTTGTGCAACACTGACGCCCAGGCTCTCAATGACTCGCCGGTGCCCGTACACTTGCAGCTCGGCAAGGAGGGCCTCGGTGCCGGCAACATGCCGCAGAAGGCGCGCGAGGCTGCCGAAGAGAGCATCGAGGACATACGCAAGATGCTCAACGACGGTACGAAGATGGCGTTCATTACGGCAGGAATGGGTGGCGGTACCGGCACTGGAGCTGCTCCTGTAATAGCCCGCGTGTCAAAAGAACTTGGCATCCTTACCGTCGGCATAGTGACAATACCCTTCCGTTTCGAGGGTGAAAGGAAGATAGACCAGGCCCTCGACGGCGTCGAGGAGATGTCCAAGCATGTCGACGCGTTGCTTGTTATCAACAACGAGCGCCTGCGCGAGATTTATCCTGAAATGCCGATTCTGGACGCTTTCGGCAAGGCTGACGACACATTGAGCGTGGCCGCCAAGAGTATTGCCGAGATAATAACCGTACACGGAATAATCAACCTCGACTTCAACGACGTCAAGACCGTGCTCAAGGATGGCGGCGTGGCCATAATGAGTACCGGATACGGCGAGGGCGAAGGCCGTGTGAAGAACGCCATTGAGGACGCACTCAACTCGCCTCTGCTCAACGACAACGACGTGTTCAACTCGAAGAAGATCCTGCTCAGCATATCGTTCAGCGGCGAAAAGGGCAACAAGAGCGGCCTGATGATGGACGAAATGAGCGACGTGAACGACTTTATGTCAAAGTTCGGACAGAAGTTCGTACTCAAGTGGGGACTTGCAACTGACCCGGAACTGGGCGAGAAGATTAAGGTTACAATCCTTGCGACGGGCTTCGGCATCGAGGACGTTGACGGAATGAACAAGCACATCAGCAAGAAACACACCCAGGAGGAGAACGAACGCCGCGCGGAGGAAGAGGAGAAGGATGCCGAGCGCCGTGCAAAACGCGAGCATTACTACGGTCCCGACAGCAAGAGCGCCAACTATAAGCGCCGTCCCAACATTTACTTATTCAACGACAACGACCTCGACAACGACGACGTGATATCCTCGGTTGAGTCGACTCCCACATACAAGCGCACGCGCCAGGAGCTTGAGGAAATAAATAACCTGTCTGCCGGCGACGTCAAGAAGAAGGAGAACGAGGACAACAAGATACAGGGGACTATAAAGTTTGCCTAAGCTGTAAGGCTGGTCGGCGAGCCGCATATATGCCCGCGGACACCGTCACGGCCGCCATGCTTGCGGACAGGTGTAGTCACCGGGAAATATTTAACATATAACCAATAACAACCATGCTGTTTGAACAAATAAGCAACGATATCAAAGAGGCAATGAAAGCCCGCGACAAGGTGCGCCTTGAAACCTTGCGCAACATCAAGAAAGTGTTTATCGAGGCAAAGACCGCGCCCGGCGCCAACGACACCCTGGAGGACGCCGACGCCCTGAAGCTGCTGTCAAAGCTGGCGAAGCAAGGCAAGGAGTCTGCCGCTACATACGTACAGCAGAACCGCCAGGACCTCGCAGACGCCGAGCTGGCGCAGGTGGCCGTAATCGAGGAATACCTGCCCAAGGCCATGACCGAGGAAGAGATTGAGGCTGCCGTGAAGGAAATAATCGTCGCCACCGGCGCCCAGGGCATGAAGGACATGGGCAAGGTGATGGGCATGGCCTCGAAGCAGATGGCCGGCCGCGCCGACGGCCGTGTTATCTCGGGCATCGTAAAGAAACTGTTGGCCTGACGTCTGGCAGGCCCGCGATATCAGCAGCCGCGGTCAGGCGGCTGCGTGAGAAGCTAGCTGACGAATCCTGAAAGCTGTAATAAGGCTTTCAGGATTCGTCATTTTTTTACATGTAACCGTGTCCCGTGCCGGCATGCGGCATGGAGGCTGCCCTTAAAAGGTATCCTTTTAGAGTGCGAAAGGTAACCTTTTAGAGCGCAGGAGATGACCTTTTACCGTGCAAAAGGCCACCTTTCGGAAAGACGCCTGCCGAGGCCGGCATGGCCGGCGTAAACGGTGCGTAAAGCCCCCAAAATGCATCATCGACATTACAATTCTCAGCATGGTACAATAGTCTGCATTTTGCGTCAATATTTTTCATGCGAAAAAACGGGAAAGGAGCTTTCACGCAAACTGATTTTAAGAATTAAAATTTCGCTGTACGGTTTTTTTTTCGTACCTTTGCATATCATTATACGTAAACAAAAATGGCAGAAAATCAAATCAACGAGAACAATTATTCGGCCAGTAACATACAGGTGCTCGAGGGCCTTGAGGCCGTGCGCAAGCGCCCCGCTATGTACATTGGCGACATCAGCGAGAAAGGTCTTCACCACCTGGTGAACGAGACCGTCGACAACTCTATCGACGAGGCAATGGCCGGATATTGCACTCACATTGAAGTTACGATTAACGAAGATAACTCGATAACCGTACAGGACAACGGTCGAGGCATACCGGTGGACGAACATGAGAAACTGCACAAGTCGGCGTTGGAGGTCGTGATGACCGTGCTGCACGCAGGAGGAAAGTTTGACAAAGGCTCTTACAAGGTGTCGGGCGGTCTCCACGGTGTCGGCGTTTCTTGCGTCAACGCCCTGTCTACCAGGATGATGTCGCAGGTGTTCCGCGACGGCCACATATACCAGCAGGAGTACGAGACGGGCAAACCGCTGTATCCTGTAAAAATAGTTGGCGACACCGAACTGCGAGGAACGCGCCAGCAGTTCTGGCCGGACCCCACGATATTCACCACGACGGTCTTCAAATACGAAATCATAGCCAAGCGCATGCGCGAGCTGGCTTACCTTAACGCCGGCATAAAGATAACGCTGACTGACCTTCGTCCGGACGAGGATGGCAAGACACGCCAGGAGGTGTTCCATGCCGTCGACGGCCTGAAGGAGTTCGTGCGCTACATAGACCGCCACCGCACACACCTCTTCGACGACGTGATATACCTGAAGACCGAGAAGCAGGGCATACCAATCGAAGTTGCCGTGATGTACAATACGGACTATTCGGAAAACATACACTCGTACGTTAACAACATTAACACCATAGAAGGCGGAACACACCTTATAGGATTCCGCATGGCGCTTACGCGTACGCTGAAGAAGTATGCCGACAACGACCCGGTAATCTCAAAGCAGATAGAGAAGGCCAAGATAGAAATAGCAGGCGAGGACTTCCGCGAAGGTCTTACCGCCGTAATCTCAATAAAGGTGGCCGAGCCGCAGTTCGAGGGACAGACAAAGACCAAGCTGGGCAACAGCGAGGTTACAGGAGCCGTGCAGCAGGCCGTTTCGGAAGCCCTGACGTATTATCTTGAGGAGCATCCTAAGGAGGCAAAGCAGATATGTGACAAGGTTATCCTGGCCGCTACGGCGCGTATTGCGGCGAGAAAGGCGCGCGAGAGCGTACAGAGGAAAAACCCGATGAGCGGCGGCGGACTTCCCGGCAAGCTGGCCGACTGCTCTAACAAGGACCCTAAGGAGTGCGAGATATTCCTCGTCGAGGGAGACTCCGCAGGCGGTTCTGCCAAGCAGGGACGCAACCGCTTCACCCAGGCCATACTGCCGCTGAGGGGAAAGATATTGAACGTTGAGAAGGTAATGTGGCATAAGGTGTTCGAGAGCGAGTCGGTGATGAACATCATACAGAGCATCGGCGTACGCTTCGGCGTGGACGGCGAGGACGACAAGGAAGCCAACATCGACAAGCTGCGTTACGACAAGATAATAATAATGACTGACGCCGACGTCGATGGTTCGCACATCGACACTCTGATAATGACGCTCTTCTACCGTTTCATGCCGAAGGTCATACAGGAAGGACACTTGTACATAGCCACTCCGCCGCTTTACCTTTGCACGTATAAGAACAAGGTGAAGGAGTACTGCTATACCGACCAGCAGCGCCAGGCATTCCTCGACAAGTACGGAGACGGCGTGGAGGACGGTAAAAACATACACACGCAGCGCTACAAAGGTCTTGGCGAGATGAACCCCGGACAGCTTTGGGAAACTACCATGAATCCTGAAACACGTCTGCTCAAGCAGGTTACGATAGAGAATGCGGCCGAGGCCGACGAGATATTCTCGATGCTTATGGGCGACGACGTGGAGCCGCGCCGCCAGTTTATAGAGCAGAACGCCACTTACGCCAACATCGACGCGTGACGCACGGCCTTGCCGCCTTGCGTTCATGTGAAGGCGTTTCATGTATACGGCAACAGCCTTGCAGGTAATTTATCCTGCAAGGCTGTTGCCGTATTATTGTATAATGTCATTCCGTTTTGCTGTTTGCGTTGCACTCTTGCGGCATCTGTAATGCCGCTTGGCAGGGTTAAGCCTTAACGTAACAACGGCCTTACAGGGCTTGTAATCGCCTCTGCAAGGCCGTCGTTTCCGTAAAGGGTTATGAGCTTATTTTACAACCTTCTTTCCGTTGATGATGTAGATGCCTTTCTGCAATGCGTTAGCGTCATTGCCCATATAGCGTCCGTCGATGCTGTAAATGCCTCTTTCGCCATCAGCCTGGTCGTCCACGGTAATTCCGCTGATGCCAGACGGGTCGTTGTCAAGGCTGAAGTCGAACGAAAGCGTATTGTCTATGTTCCTTGTAATGTTCTTTACCGACTTGTTCATGTTGTATGTGCCGTCAGTGTTGCGGTTGTAGACAGTTGCGGCAGGAGTTGACGTGCTTGTCAGGTCTTTGCGTGACATGTAAGGCCATACGTCGCCGGCTGTGGTGTTTCTCGCAGAGTTATAGTCAGCCTGGATTATAGAGCAACGCTCGTGCGGTGAAGGTACGCCGTAAGTCCTTTGTCCGCTGGGGCTGTTAACCACATTGTACTGCCATGCCGTAGCATTATAGTCTACGTGGGTGATGAGGAGTCCGGCACCCGGCAGTGCAGCGTCGTATCCTACCTTCTGCCTGTTTTCCAGCAGATAGTATTCATTCTTGTTGCCGTCGTTGTATATTATGTATGCTTCAGGCTCTTCTGCCAGCGGCTTGATGTTTTCAATCGTCTGGTTCTCGTTCAGTTCAACAGGCTGTAGCCATCCTGACTGCATTCTCTCGTAGCTTGTGAATCCTGCCGGGGTAAAGCTGTCGCCGTTGTAGTTGCCGGCAGCCATAAGGCTCCATTGGTCCATTCCGTAACTGTTTCCGTATGTGTCGTACATGTCCATCAGGCCGAGGCAGTGTGAGAACTCGTGGCAGAGTGTGCCGATACCGTCAATCTGAGTGCTGCTCTGCAACTCGCATCCACAGGCGTATGTATTTAGACTGACTCCGTCAACATAGGGCTGCTTCAGGATGTAGTCATAGGTTCCAAGTGCCGACTTGAGGGTCCATTCATGGGGCCATATTGTATTAGCGCCACCGCCTGAAGCCTCGCCGCGGCCGGCATAGAGGATGTATACCTGGTCAACCACTCCGTCGCCGTTCCAGTCATATTGAGTGTAGTCGAATTCATCGTCGACGGCTTTACATGCGTCGATGACCATTTCGCCTAACCTTTCACCGTACTCGTTTCCGCTCTGCGATGTTCCGCTCCTGTTTTCACCGTAGTATGTATAGCTCTTGGGCAGGGTTACCGGTCCGGCAACATCGAAGTCGAGTTCGAACTGACCGTAGCTTTGTGCCTTGAAATAATCCTTGACACTGCCGTTGAATCCCATCTCGTTGAATCCTTCTTCGTTGGCTATGCGATCGAACAACTCCCTGGTGTGTTCTTCCTTGAAGGATAGGTCTGAGAATTGTACAAGTATGATTATGCCTTTCTTTTTACCTGTGTAAGAAGCTTTATTCTGGCCGGACACAGCTTTGACGCTCCTTGCACGTTCGGCCCTAGCCTCGTTAGCCTCGGCCCTTAGCTCGGCAGAAGCTTTCATGAGGGTCTCTTTCTCGGCTTTCTCGAAAATACCCTTTTTAGTGTTTTCTACATAGACGTTACCGTCTTCTGTCTGCCAGTAACGGCAGAATTCGTCGCCGCGAAGCTCTACCTTGACCTCTGTGCCGTCAGCCAGCTTCACTGTCTTCCATAGTCCTCGCTTGGCGGGAACCGCAAACGCCACTGAACACATCAGCGCCAGTGACAATGATAGATAAAGTTTCTTCATATAAGTATTTAGATGTTATGTTGCAAAGTTAGTATTTTTGATCTTTACTTTCAAGGATTGACAGACTTTTTCAGCTTTGTTTAAATAAAAAATAACAATTGGGCTTGTAAATGTGTTTTTCGTATATAAAAAGACGACCCTGTCGTGATGCTTTTTTTGACAATATGGCACCACGGCAGGGCCTTATTACTTATATGCTTTGTGCGTTAAGACTTCTTTGTGCTTTTGACGAAGTATGTTATTAACAGAATGTAAGCTATGAGCGCACAGACTTGTGACAAAGGATTAGCCAGCCATTCGGCGTTGACAAGGTTTATGCCACCGAACCGCAACAGGGCGCTGACCACTCCCATGAGCGCTCCGCCGGCGATGAATCCGCTGGCAATGAGAGTACCTTTCTCGCCGCGTTCCTTGTTTGTCTCGGCGTCTTTAGAGCGTGTGGTGACGTACCAGTTTATGGCTCCACCGACAAGCAGCGGAATGTTAAGCTCTATTGGGATGAACATGCCCAAGGCAAAAGCCAGTGCCGGAACTTTGCAGATAGTAAGCACGATTGCTATGATTGCGCCGATGCCGTAGAGCACCCATGGTGCCTCGACTCCGTTCATGAGCGGGTCTATGACTGCGGCCATGGCGTTGGCCTGCGGGGCGGCCAGCTGGCCGCTTGCAAATCCGTAAGTCTTGTCAAGCAGAATCATTACGCCGCCTACGGTTGCTGCTGATACGAGAGTTCCGAGGAATTTCCATGTTTCCTGTTTCTTAGGTGTGGTGCCGAGCCAGTAACCTATCTTGAGGTCGGTTACGAAAGAGCCTGCGACTGATAACGCCGTGCAGACAACACCACCCATGATAAGTGCGGCGACCATTCCGCCGGTACCCTTCAGGCCTACGGCAACCATTACTACGGAGGCAAGGATGAGCGTCATCAGCGTCATTCCTGAAACAGGGTTGGAGCCGACGATTGCAATCGCGTTCGCAGCGACAGTTGTAAAGAGGAACGCTATAACGGCAACGAGCAGTATGCCGACGGAGGCGAAAAGCAGGTTGCCTTTCATTACTCCAAACCAGAAGAACAGGAATATTATTATTATAGTGGCGATGGCGCCAATGGCGATAATCTTGAACGGAATGTCCCTCTGTGTGCGTGGCAACTGTTTACCGCTGTTCTTGCCGCCGCGCATCTCTCGCGCTGCAAGGCCAACGGCGTTCTTTATTATGCCCCAAGAGTTGATTATTCCGATTATTCCGGCCATTGCTATTCCGCCTATGCCTATGTACTTGCCGTAGTATGTGAATATTTCTTCAGGCGACATGTCGCCCACGGCAGTGGTGATTGACGGATTCCATTGGCTCAACACCTGTCCGTCGAATAAAACAGCCATGATCGGGACGATGAGCCACCATACGGCCAGCGAGCCGAGACAGATTATAAGGGCGTATTTCAGACCTACGATGTAGCCCAAGCCCAGCACAGCGGCACCCGTGTTGACCTTGAATACAAGCTTGGCCTTGTCGGCAAGTGTTTCGCCAAGACCTATCACGCGGGTGGTGAAGTTCTCGTTCCACCAGCCGAATGTTGCCACGATGAAGTCATAAAGTCCTCCGATGAGTCCGGCAAGCAACAGCGGCTTGGCCTGTTTCCCGCCTTTTGCACCGCTCACGAGTACCTGTGTCGTCGCTGTGGCCTCGGGGAAAGGATATTTGCCATGCATGTCGCTGACGAAGTATTTGCGGAATGGAATGAGGAACAGTATTCCTAGTACACCTCCGAGAAGCGAGCTGAGGAATATTTCGACGAACGAGGCACCCATGCCTGGATATTTGTCTTCAAGAATGTAAATGGCCGGCAGTGTGAAGATGGCACCGGCAACTACCGCACCCGAACACGCGCCAATACTCTGTATGATGACGTTTTCACCTAAAGGATTGCGGCGTTTGGCAGCCGTGGATACGCCAACGGCAATTATGGCTATGGGTATTGCAGCCTCGAATACCTGTCCTACGCGCAGTCCTAAGTATGCCGCAGCCGCTGAAAACAGCATTGTCATAAGCACACCCCACGTCACCGACCAACCGTTCACTTCCGGATAGGTTTTCTGCGGGTCCATCACCGGGCGGTATTCCTCGCCCTCTTTCAGTTCGCGGAATGCGTTGTCTGGCAGCCGTACTCCGTCTTTTTCCAAATCTTCCATTGTTCTTGTCGTGTTTTTTGTTTTTCTTTGCCCTCGTCCATCCGTTTCGGGCGGATTCATACTATTGCGCAAAATTAAGAAAAATATTGGTTACAACGAAGGGAAACCGACTATTTTTGCATGCTTTGCGTCTAAAACTGTTTGAGGCAGAGTCAACTAGCAAGTGCAACATTACGGAAA